>JACNKY010000255.1 GCA_014381795.1 Pseudomonadota bacterium
CAAGTATAACTCATTCGAAATACGTAAATAAAATTTTTGGTCGAGTGCTTTGTGATGAGTTACAAAAGGGGTGGCGTTTGCTCCTCCATAAACTGCCTGGAGTGTTGGAGTTTCAACCTCCAAAAAACCTTCTTTACGTAAATAATCACGAATAGTATTGAAGATTAAGGTGCGTTTCTGGAAAACAGCAGCAACTTTGGGGTTCAGTATTAAATCCAGATAGCGCTGGCGGTAACGTAATTCTTTATCTGTAACTTCATCATGAACAATGCGTTCACCGTCTTTTTCCTCCACTTTAGGCATCGGTATTGGACGAATGGACTTTGATAGCAGTTCAACAACGCTCGCACGTAGAGTTAGTTCTCCTGTTTTGGTGTGCATCAAAGTTCCAGATATACCAAGGTGATCACCAATGTCACATAACTTAAACATTTCAAATGCTGTTTCTCCTACTGCGTCAAGACGCACATAGATTTGCAGGCGTGTGTGCTGTGCCTGGATATTACCAAAACTTGCCTTGCCCTTACCACGTACTGCTAGCAAGCGCCCCGCAATTGTTACGGTTTGCTCGTTCTCCATGAGCTGTTCCGACTGTTTTATTATTTCAGGAACAGTGTGGCTCCTTTTAAATGAATAAGGGTACGGCTCTGTGCCTAAATTACGTATCTTTTCCAGCTTGCCCAGCCGAATTTGTTGTTGATCTGCGTTGTTGTCCATTTAATAACTTTTTCTTTGTTGACCTTCTCCAAAATCATAGAAAAAGGTCAGCTAATTTAATAATTAGCACTACTCGCTAGCGAGTGCTATTTTTTACTTGTGTTGAATTCAAAATACAGCTAGAATAATACAGTGAAAAGAATTTAGACGATTTTTCATAATTTCTGATTCACTTGAGCAACTCAGCATACGCTTTTTGTTGTTATAGCTCAATTAATTTTATTTAACAATAATCATAATAAGGAGAACTATGATTCGTCCCTTACAGGACCGCGTGCTTGTGCAACGCGTCGAAGCCGAAGAAAAGACAGCTTCCGGTATTATTATTCCGGACACAGCAAAAGAAAAGCCTTCAGAAGGTAAAGTGGTCGCAGTAGGACCAGGAAAGCGCCTTGACAATGGATCCATTCAGGAAATGGGAGTAAAAAAAGGTGACAAAATTTTGTTCAGCAAGTATGGCGGGACAGAAGTAAAAGTCGATGGAGATGAATATATCATTATGCGTGAGGATGACATCTTAGGAGTTATGTAAATTTACATAACTTAATAAAACATTAACAATTTAATAATTAGAGATATTATGGCAAAACAGATTATTTTTGCGGCAGAAAACCGCGAAAAACTGCTTAGAGGCGTAAATGCCCTATCAAATGCAGTTAAAGTTACTTTGGGACCAAAAGGCCGCAATGTATTAATAGACAAATCTTTTGGTGCACCGTTGGTCACTAAGGATGGCGTGACAGTCGCCAAAGAAATTGAACTGGAAGACAAGCTGGAAAACATGGGCGCGCAGATGGTTAAAGAAGTTGCGTCTAAAACTTCAGATGTTGCAGGTGATGGAACTACCACTGCTACAGTGTTGGCACAAGCTGTAGTGACAGAAGGTCACCGTAACTTGGCCGCAGGCGCAAATCCAATGGATCTCAAGCGTGGAATTGACCTAGCTGTAACTGCTGCAACTGTACATTTGCACAGTATTTCTAAATCAGTTTCCGGATCTAAAGAAATCGCTCAGGTAGGTACTATCTCAGCAAACAATGACTCCGTAATAGGGGATATCATTGCTGAAGCCATGGAGAAAGTTGGTAAAGATGGTGTTATCACCATTGAAGAAGCAAAGGTTGCTGAAACAAGTTTAGAAGTTGTTGAAGGAATGCAGTTTGACCGGGGTTATCTTTCACCTTACTTTGTAACTGACTCAGAACGAATGGAAGTCTCACTCGAAGATCCATATATAATTTTGGTGGAAAAGAAAGTGGCTAACATGAAGGACATTCTTCCTGCAATTGAGCAAATTGCCAAGACAGGAAATCCGTTCTTGATCGTTGCAGAAGACATTGAAGGGGAAGCATTAGCTACACTCGTTGTTAACAAACTACGCGGTACCCTGAAGTGTGCAGCAGTAAAAGCACCAGGTTTCGGTGATCGTCGTAAAGCGATGCTTGAAGATCTCGCGATTCTTACAGGTGGAGATGTCGTTTCCGAAGATATGGGAATGAAACTCGAAGACCTGACACTTGCTAAACTTGGTAAAGCCAAGTCTGTAATTATTGACAAAGACAACACGACCGTTATTGACGGTGGTGGTAATAAAGCAAGTATCAAATCTCGTATCAGTCAAATTCGTGCACAGATCGAAGATACATCTTCTGATTATGATCGTGAAAAGTTGCAGGAACGTCTGGCCAAGTTGGCAGGCGGGGTAGCAGTAATTAACGTTGGTGCTGCAACTGAAATTGAGATGAAAGAGAAAAAAGCTCGAGTTGAAGATGCACTGCACGCAACACGCGCAGCTGTTGAAGAAGGGATTGTTCCTGGAGGCGGAGTTGCTTTAATTCGTGCAATTGAGACTGTCGAAAAAACAATTAAAAGCATTAAACAACACGATCAAAAAGTTGGTGCTGAAATTGTTCTTAAGGCGCTCGAAGCTCCTTTGCGTCAGATTGTGGCAAACGCAGGACTCGAAGGTGCACTGATTGTCGATAAAGTAAAAGCAAGCAGCACTAACGAAGGTTTTGACGCTGCCAGCGAAAAATATACCGACATGATTTCTGCCGGAATTATTGATCCGACTAAAGTCGTTAGAACTGCACTGGAAAATGCTGCATCCGTCGCCGGATTGCTGTTGACCACAGAAGCAGGAATTCATGATGCTCCTGAGGAAAAAGCAGCCGGTGGAATGCCGGGTGGTGCTCCTGACATGGGCGGAATGGGCGGAATGGGAGGCATGGGCGGAATGATGTAATTTCCGTTCAGTATCCTGTCTGAATAAAAAAAGGCGAGTCGGCTTGAGAGCTGGCCCGCCTTTTTTGTTTTTTAGCTTATTATTTGTGAATTATCTTTTAAGGTAGGATCCTAAAGATGATATTTGTTCAGTATCACTTATTATCTTCTACCGCTTCCTGAGACTCTTTACAGGCAACGCAAAAAGTGGTTACGGGACGAATAAGTAAGCGTTCTTCCCCAACTTCATTCCCGCATTCTTCGCAGTATCCAAATGTTTTGTTTTCTATGCGTTCCAGGGCCTCTTCAACCTTGCTAAGGAGTTTTCGTTCACGGTCACGTATTCGTAAATTGTTGATGTGTTCTGTTTCCAGAGATGCACGATCATTAGGGTCAGGATAGAGAGTGCTCTCTTCCTGCATGCCGTGTACAGTTTCTTCAGACTCGCCAAGTATTTCAGCCTGCATTTCTTCTAAACGTACTTTTATTTGTTCTAGTTGTGCTTCTTCCATTCCAAATTCCTAAAGCGAAAACTCTTGTGTGAAAAATGTGTAAAATTGACTCTGTATTATAAAATATTTGCAAAGATAAGGGAAGTATTTACTGCATATGTTTGTCTCATAAACTTAAAAAGTAGTAAAGAGACGCTCATATATTGTAGCAGCAAAAAGCTTGATCAATTCACGTATACTTCCTGAAAGAGAAAAACTGGAAACAGAGTTAGTTTCATTCTCGTCCGACTCAGTAAGTTTAACTTCGAGCGCGGATTCCTCCCAGACTATTCTGCCTGTTCGCCTGTCTTCTAAAAAAACCTGCCCTTGAATTATGCTCTTAACCCCTGATGATATTTGTGCCTTGCTCAAACCAGCTGAATCCGTTTTCAAGCTGAGCAGTGTAATATTTATCTGGAGGTCCGCAATTCCCGCAGGAGTGATTTTCACCGAACTGTTTGAGCGCAACAAGAGATTGAGCTGCTCGGACAAATCGGTTTCAAGTCCTGCCTTAAAAGTTTGATTTTGGATAGGAAGCAGTGCGATGGTTTTTGCTTCATTTGGTAAGACCGGATTGCTGCCTTCAATTACATAACCGCATCCGGACAAGAAAATCCAGAGTGTAATTCCCAAAAAATAAGAAAGAAATATAACACCCTTTTTAATATAAAATTCTGCCGCTAAAATTGATGGATTTTGCAAAATACACCTTTATATAAATTATCCCTGTTTCGTTTCCAGTATCCAGCAGGACTGTTTGTCTGTCATGGCTTGAGTCTGAATTTCTATTTTATTATTATGATACATTCGTAAAAAGTAAAAAAGTATACAAAAGGTGTTTAACCATAGAGTCACAGAGAACAAAGAGAACGGTTTTTATATATTTTTCTCTAAGAACTCAGTGGCTCATGGTGAATATTATACATTTCAGTGCTTTTTACAGATTCATCATTTATGCTGGAGTCTTTGTAATTATTGCTAGATTCAACGCATTTCAGTCAAAAAAATTTAGAGATAAACCAAAACGAGTACACCGGTGTATGTATACAATTGCACTCCCTGCGGCATCTGCGCCAATTCGTATGCACCAAAAAAACCTATCAGCGGAAAATCTCCAAGTGTTTCCCGAATTAACTGCGTATCCACATTTGGCCGTCCATAAAGCGCTTCACCACGGGAGGCACAGTTGAAATACAATCCAAAAGTCGGACTGCCGGAGTTTTGATTTTTTAAACGCAGGAGCATTTCCCTTAAATCATCTTCTGCGCTTTTAGGACTACGATAGGCAAAAGAAAGAACTCCGCCTTGATGTACAATTTCTGCAGTAGTGATGCCTTGTGTGGCCATATCAATTCCGGTAACATGACGTGCAAGAGCGCCTTCTCCATTGAAAACAGGTTGTTCCGGATCAAGTGGGAAGCTAAGCAGTAATTGCTGAGTTGCTTCCTCCATATCCTTAAAATCCAACTCTTTTGCAATTTCAGTAAAGACTTCCAAAGCCGGAATTCCATCAAGAGAAAGAATGAGATCGTCTTTCACTTCTGTGACAAACATGGGTTCACCGAGGGTTGCACAAGACTGAGTTACGCCTGCACGAAACTCCGGAACTCCTTCAAAAGCCAGACCTGCTGCACCATTGAGAGTGACAATATCAGGGCCAAATTGAATCGAAGTTTCTTGACTCCCGTCATTACAGGAGCCTGCCCCAAAAACCGCAGTTTTGTTGTTGAGGAAATTAAACATGTTGATAAAGTTGTGAGGCTGGTGCTGAAAAACATCCGGAAAGAAGAAAAAGAGGGGTTGCTCTTCTGAGCAGTCATTGAGAGCTTCACTCAGTTGTTGAGTAACTCCGGCGCTGTACTCGAGTTCCTGATATTTAGCTAATGCGAGTGGACGTATTTCAGGAGTATAACCCGCCATTAACACCAATCCAGGACCGTTTGTGATTTCTTCTTCATGCGAAATCACTCCCATTCCGCTGCAACCGGTTATGCATTCACATTGTGTTTGTTCCAGGATCAGTTCGTGTAAACGTCCTGCATGAACAAAATGCTCCTCGGTAAAAAAAATTAGCACCCAGTTCACTTCCGGAAGCTGTGCTTCTGTGACCGCGGAATTTATTACTTCTGCGATCGCAAGATCTGGATCAGTTTCTTTTGAAAGACCTACTCCTACACGGTTCACAACTACTCACAAATAGCAGGTTAAAAAAACATGGCATCCGGATTGCTCTGTTGGATAATACCCAAATCTATTCAAAACGGATAATTACTGTTAGAATTAAATTCTAGAAAAAAGTCTCCCTTAAGCGCAGCAAAATCACAAGATGCCTCACAGGGCGAACTTCATCCTATGCAAAATCAAAAAAATATTTCCTGCTTTGAAAAGATAATTTCAGGACGTATATTATTATTTAAGGCAATTTTTTTGACGATAACGGTATTTGTCTTCGTCAGTTGCGCCAAAAATGTTTGGAAAAATAGTGGGGACAGTTGCATTCAACTTTCCGAAAAACCACCTTTACGTCGTGTGATAAATTACACCGATCATGATTTGTGTGATCGTAAGCCGTCACCGCGTATTGCGCCAAATCCACAGACACGCGTTCAAACCGAAAATGACTAAGAACGCTTACCCTTTTTTAATCTTATCATGAAAAATCGGCAGGCATTTAAGGAGATTATCCTCAAACATTGCTTGTGGAAAGTGCTTCTCCAATCAGGGAATTTGGATTTGCGCCTGTGATACGTACCGCTAAAAGTTCGCCTGCTTTTGTTTTGCAGTCTTTAATAGACACTGAGTGGTAGCCGCGTGTACGCCCGGTTGCGGTGTTTTCTTTACGGTGATGTTTTCCTTCAATCAACACTTCCTGAAGCGAACCTGTCAAGGCTTCATTTTTTTCGCGAACGATTTTTTCCTGTGTTTCAAGCAGTCTCTTCAGCCGTTCTGATTTAACGTTTTCTGCTAAGTGTTCAGGATATTCAGCCGCACGTGTTCCTGGACGCGCAGAGTATTTAAAGGAGTAAATCAGATCGAAACGTACATTACGGACTGCTTCCAAGGTCATTTCAAACTCTTCCTCAGTTTCACCGGGAAAACCTACGATCAGATCTGTTGAGAGTGTGGCCTGCGGAAGACGATCACGTAACAGGGCTACTTTTTCATAAAAAGTTTCCATAGTGTACCAGCGTCTCATTCTGCGTAGAATTCTGTCAGATCCGGACTGCAGCGGTAAGTGCATTTGCTCACGAAGTGAAGGTAAAGTTACAAAGGCATCAGCCAATTCTGCATGAAAATCTTTTGGATGAGGTGAAATAAAACGCAGACGTTCCAGTTTCTCAAGTCCGTCAAGACGCCGTAAAAGTTCCACAAAATCGGTGCCGTTGGCTTTGTATGAATTCACGTTTTGTCCCAGCAGACATATTTCCCTTGTTCCTGCAGCAACGAGCCGCTGAGCTTCTGCGATAATGTGTTCCGGTTCACGGCTGACTTCCACTCCCCGAGTAAAAGGTACTACACAAAAAGAGCAGTGATTATTGCAGCCCTTCGTGATTGCTATTTGTGCTTTAACACCGAAATTTTTCGCTTGCTGAAATGTATAATCCGGAATAAAGTTGCGTACTTTTTGGCGTGCATGACGTTCAGTCCGCGAAATCTTTTGTCCCTCAGCGACCTTGCTCAGCATCTCTGGTAGTTCAAACAAATTGTCTGTTCCAAAGACAAAATCGACATTCTTTGCCCGTCGTAAAATGGCCTTTCCTTCCTGCTGTGCAACGCAGCCGCCGACGCCTATTTTTAAATCCGGATTTGTTGCTTTGAGTTCCCTTAATCGTCCCAACTCACTATAGACTTTGTTTTCAGCTTTCTCACGAATAGAGCAAGTATTAAGAATAATTAAGTCCGCTTCGTCCTGGCAATTGGTCTGGCTGTAATTTTCGTGCTTCAACACTTCCAGCATTTTTTCAGTGTCATATTCATTCATTTGACAACCGAAAGTCTGAATGTGGACTTTCTTAGCAGTCTCCACGTTTTGGGAATGCTTTTTCATCATTGGTTGTATTATAAATGGTTATGAAATATGCTAATTATTTAAGCCTGAAAACGACATATTTTCAGTTAGTTGGATAACATTATGTTTTATGCAGAAACAACTTCCAGCGGAGACATTCCAAGTTCTTCGGCGCAGATTACCTGAGCGACACTGCGGATATCTTTCGGAAACTCCACATAATAATCCTGACCGTTTCTTGACCACAATGTTTCCTCCAACTGCATCCCGTGGGCAGTGGGTTTGATAAATTCAAACCACTCACTCTGGTAAAGTACTTCAAAAAGTCCTGCCAGATATTGTTTACCATTTTCTGAGGCAAAAGCCTTTTTTGGATTTTCCCGCACAGCATCTTTGCTACCAGTGTTAAAGGTCATGCGGAAATCAAATTTACCCCATTGAAAATGAACATACTGGTTTTTTTCGCCAGTCTCAGTTTTGAAGATGTGGTAATTTTGATGATCAACCGAATATTGTCTCACGAAGTCTCCTTTTGTGTTTTTGTGAATTCGAAGGCGAAATTATCACCCTTATTTTCTCCTATAAAGCACCTATTTTTCAAGGTAAACTTTGATATTGTCCAAGATTGCAGCTTCATCGTCGGGTTGATGCCATGCTATTTTTGCTTCTCTTCGGAACCATGTCATTTGCTTTTTTGCATATTGTCGGGTACGTTGCTGAATTCTTTTAACAAGTGCCTCCCAATTCAGGTTGTCTTGAAGATGTTCCACAATTTCCCGATAACCAATCGCCTGTAGAGCTTTCAGTTCAGGTGGATATGATTCCAACAGCATTTCGACTTCTTCAATCCAGCCGGATTTCAGCATTTTATGGGTACGTTGATTAATCCGTTCATAGAGCACGCTCCGTTCCCACTCATATGCAACAGCAAGCACAGGATAACGTGCTCCCGCAAACGGTTGCTGCTGCTGAAAATCGGCTATGCTGGTTCCGGTGGCCAGTACAACTTCCAGACTGCGCATAATCCTCGAAGTGTCGTTTGGATGCAGCCGCTTTGCAGTTTGCGGATCTTGTTTTTGCAACTGCTCCCAGCAATATGAGGTGCCGTGTTCTTCCTGCAGGCTGATAAGTTCCTTGCGAATATTTTCTGGAATCTCCGGAATATTACTAATTCCGTACATCAACGCACGGTAATACAAACCAGTACCGCCGACCAAAATCGGCAGCTTCCCCCGCTGCTGAATTTGCTGAATAATTTTGGCAGTATCACGTTCGTATTTTCCTGCTGAATAATTTCCGTCCGGATCAATCAGATCCAGTTGATGGTGCGGGACCAGTTTTTGTTCTGACAATGTCGGTTTCGCTGTGCCTATATCAAACTGACGATAGACCTGCATAGAATCAGAGCAAATTAATTCTCCGGTAAATTCCTGTGCTAGACGCAGCGCCAAATCACTTTTGCCACTTGCCGTTGGGCCAGCTACTACCACAATTGCTGAGGTATTATTCATTGATAATTAATTTGCTGATGCAAAACTGAAAAGTTTGAGAAATGTATTTTGGAGCAGAGTAACTCCAATATTATTGCCGTTTTTTGCTGCTAAAAAGGATTTAGCTTTCATGAAGCTCTTGGTTGAGTTTTATTTCTGCTTTAAAATCTGCACGAACCTGCATAAAAAAATCATTATAACAACCGTCCTTTAAATCAGCAAAGGTCCAGGCTAACTCACGATAACCACTTTTGTCTTTGAGCAAAACAAGATCAGCCCAAATCCCTTCCCGCAGATATATTTTTTGCGCACCTTCTTTTCCGGAAAGCAAAACTACACGGTGAAAATCAAGATAACCCGGATCAAGATTAATTCTTCTGTTAGCGTCAAGGCTCAGCTGGTTTTCAATTTCCTGTGTCTTGAGCTTCCAGTCAACTGCAGACTCGAGACTTTGCAGACCTTCTATACTCAAGAAGCAGCGTTTCAGTTGACTACCCATTTCCTCTGCATAATAAACCGCTGTTTCAAACAGTAATTCGGCTCACGCTTGCTGAAGCAGCCAGCTCAGCTCACACAGCCTCTGCTTGTCCTGCC
>JACNKY010000323.1 GCA_014381795.1 Pseudomonadota bacterium
AGCCGCTTCACAGGGATATTTTGGCAAGCATGCAGTAGAGCTTAATCTCGAGGAGAGTGCCCTCTTAGTCGGGATTCTTCCTGCACCCTCACGTTACGCTCCTCACGTTAATCCGGAATTCGCCTTGCTACGCAGAAATATTGTTTTAAGACGAATGCGTCAAGAAGGCTTCATCTCGGAGCAAGAATTGCAGAAAGCAAGCGATAAGCCAATCAGCTTAATTCGAGTCCATGATTCAACCACAGAGGCGACCTCATATTATGTCGAACATGTGCGGCGTTACCTGATAAAAAAATATGGTTCTAAAGTTCTCTATCAAGGTGGTCTTAAGGTTTTTTTAGCAATGGATTTGAACTATCAGACATATGCTCATGAGGCTTTACGGAAAGGGATCTTAGAGTTAACGAAAAGACAGGGATTCCGTGGTCTACAAAAGGAGCTAAACTTTGATAATAGCAGTTCTAGAGATAATTCTAGCTTAGACAACACTGTGAAAATTGATTCATTGTTTCTCGGAAATATCGTAGGTGGAATAGTCAATGAAGTCAGTGAGAAAAAAGTTTCTGTAAAATTAGGTGAATCTTCAGGAACTTTGGAGTGGAACAATATTAAAACTTGGAGAAACGGGAATATTCTGAAAGATGAAAGGCCATCCCGAATTGCAAAACCATCCGAAATATTTTCTACCGGTGATGAAATTCAGGTAAGACTTGCCGATTATGACACTACAAATAATTCCTTCCGTCTGGAGTTATATCAGGAACCGCTAGTCAATGGTGCTTTATTGGCGATGGATCCAAAGAACGGAGAGGTTTTATCAATGTCCGGTGGTTACCGTTATGGAGAGAGTGAATTTAACCGTGCTATACAGGCACTGAGACAGCCTGGATCATCATTCAAGCCTCTTGTATACTCAGCAGCACTTGACGCGGGTTTTACACTCAGCAGCGCGTTGATCGATAGTCCTAGGGCTTATGTCACAGGAGCGGAAACCGCGGGAGATGCAGAGATATGGACTCCAAAAAATTATGGAGATAAAATAATGGGTAAAGTTTCACTGCGTACTGCTCTGGTTAAAAGTTTAAATTTGCCTACAATAGGACTTTGTGAAGAATTAAAACCAAAACACATCATCGCCTACAGCCGCCGTTTCGGTATCACTGCAAATATGATGGAAAATTTAACCACATGCCTCGGTTCATTATCCACGACCTTACAGGAGATGATAACTGCTTACGGAGTTTTTGCGAATCAAGGACGTCTAGTAAAACCCATCTACATCCTGCGTGTAGAAGATCAGGCAGGAAATACTCTTGAGTCAAGCCTGCCTGAGTTTAAACAAGTCACCTCAGAAGAAACAGCGTTTCTGCTGAGCAACGTGTTACAGGATGTTGTTCAGAGCGGAACCGGAAGACGGGCGCGGGCGATTGGACGGCCTTCTGCCGGAAAAACTGGAACCACGAATGATAGCGTTGATGCGTGGTACATTGGTTACATTCCGCAACTGCTTACCGGTGTTTATGTAGGATTTGACAAACCAAGAAGAATGGGGAGGTCGGAAACAGGAGCTAAGGCAGCAGCACCAATCTGGATCGACTTTATGAAAAATGCAGTTGCCAACCTGCCGACAGAACAATTTAAACAACCTCCGGGGATCACTACTGTTAAAATACACAAATCCGGAAGACGTGCAATACCCTGTGATGATGCTAAAGAAATAAAAGAGGAACACTACAAAACCGGAACAGAACCTGTTTTGGATCTGTCACGTTCCGGAAGGTGCGGACAGACAGTAACTGAGAAAACAGAAAACAAGGAAATTGAACCTGAGCTGTAGTGTAGAAAAATGAGAAGCTGCATCTTAAAAGGTTCAGGGCTGAAACAAATGTTAAAACCCTGAACCTTGAAGATAGTAGTCTTAGTTCAAGGCAGCTTTTAGTTTGCTACCAGCTTTGAATTTTGCACTTTTCGAAGCTTTAATCTGTATTACTTGTGAAGGATTTTGAGGGTTTCGTCCGACACGCGCTGCTCGGTTAGACACAGAAAATGTGCCGAAACCAATCAGTGTGAGAGAATCACCACTTTTAAGTGTTTTTTCAACGGTGGCAGTGAAAGACTTCAGAAAACGATCTGAGTCTGCTTTTGTAAGTCCTGTGTCTGCTGCAAGAGCATCAATAAGATCAGATTTGGTCATAGTAATTATCCCATAAAAGATTAACAATACGGTTGGGCAGACCAGCTAGTTTTACCCTTATACATTAAATAAGACTGCTAATACGCATCTCAGCGAACAAACAGTTATCGATGAAAAAATAATGGTAAACTTTCATCAACGACACCAAAAATATTATTATTTTAAAAATTAGTCAAGGCTTGAAAAGAAATAAATGGATTTTTTTCAAAAATTAAACAAAATAGCGGTTTTTCCTCCAGTTTCCTTAGGAATACGTTCTTCAGTCAGGCAACTCAATAGTTTCGAGAAACTGTTTTTTTTTCATGATCAAAGTGCGTTTACGCTGCTTTTCATCGCTTCATTATTTCTGCATATATTTCTTGGTTTAACTATCGGAATTATTTCGGATTTATGGGTAGAGGAACCACCTCCTATTCGTGCCAGAATTGGTGTAAGTTACGCAAAACTGCCTTCAAAACCGACTCTCAGTAAAAATCTAAAACCAATTATTATGAAACCTGTTTTACAGCAACTTGAGACAGGGTTGAAACCAAAACTGGACCAGCTTGTTCCGGGAAAACCTGTAGTGAAGAAACCTGCTCTTGACAATAAACTAAAAAATAATGTACCGCCAAAGCCTGCTATAAATGAAACTGAAGTTCCTCGACTTAAAATGTCTCAGCCTCAGATTACGACTAAGGCACCGAGCATTAAGCAGAGTCCCAAACTAAGTTCGCAAGCCTTAAAAGAACCCCTCAGACCTTTGCTACTTCAGCCTGACTCTGCTGAAAGGACAGGTGCGATTACTAATTTACCAAATTTGAGCAAGGAGACTGTTCCTCTTTCTCCTATTAGGTCAAGGAAATCTGTACTAAAGCCAAGCCAGATAGAATTACCAGAATTTTCGCGTGAAGAGATTTCACCACAAAAATTAAAAACGCCCAGTTTTTCAAAACCTTTAGATCTGCGTCCGCAGAATCTTCCGGAAATATCGCAGCCTACTTTAGATAATATGCCGACAATTTCTCCGGTCAAACCTGTAGCAGAAGTTGCTAACAAGCCTGAACTCAGACTTGAAGAATTATTCCCTGAAGAAATAAAACTTAAGGAACCTCTACAGGATTTAGGAATTCAAGAAAAGACACCTCTCAGCAAAACGAAAGGAATCCCTGATACAAACTTCCTGCAGCGTAAAAAGATAACTCAGTTGGCAGGAGAGGAATATAATCTGCACATCCGTACTCAGATCATTCCAAAACTTGGGACTTACCCTACGGAGTTGTTCGTACGTATCGAATTAAAAATTATTGCATCAGGTAAAATTATTGAGTATGAAGTCATTGCAAAAAGTGGATCCCCTTCTTTCGACCAGGCTGCAGAGCTTGCTGTACGCAATGCGGTCCTGGATCCTCTACCCCAAGCTCTGGCTAAGAATCCTCCCTACATCGTGTTGATTCGGATAGTACCCCAAAATTAATTATTGGATTCCTCCTAAACTTATGCGCTTACACAAAATTTTATTAAGACAACTTTCAGTTAGATTCCTCTTCATTATTTTATGCCTTTGTATCACGTCTTCGCTGCAGGCACAGACTTATTCCAACGAGGAGATTGTCATCAGTGGGCTGGGCTTTGCAAGATTCGGTGTAGCCATGGTTCCAGAAGATAGTTTTTCTGAACATCCTGACGCGCGACGCTGGCTGCGGATTATCGACCGTAACCTCTGCTGGAGCGGTGTATTCATGGTAACAGACTCTCGCTATAAAACCTGCCGTACAGCAGGTTCTGCTCAGGTCGACATGAAAATTTTGCTCAAACTGGAACGCAGGTATTCAGAATCCGGTGCTTTAGTCTCAAAACATTTAATGCTTACGGTTGCGGATAATGATGGTGCGGAACTGTTCCCACTTGATTTACCTTTAAGTAAAAATCGTTTCCAGGAAGAAGATTTGATGGATTTGATTAACAACATGTCAGCCCAGCTCACAGGACTTGAAGGTGTCCTTGGAAGCACAATCGCTTTTACCCTCAAACAACCGAAACGTCGTAAAATCATTGCCATGATCAATACACACGGGAAAAAATTGGCAGCAGTTTCAAAAAATTCTTCTATCAGTCTACTGCCGAGTTGGAGTCCACAGGGTGATGCCATTGTTTATACGACTCTAAGCCGCAGCGGAACTGCAATTATTTATAATAATTTTAAAAATCGACCGGTAAAGATACTGCGCTCCAACACATCAGCTACACGTGCTTCAAAAAATTTTCTGAGTGTAAGCGGAGGCAGTTGGTATTCCGAGGGACGTCAGCTCATTGTGACTTTAAGTCGTATGGGCAACACAGATTTGTATACCTTTGACAGACAAAAAAGGAAGGAAACACGTTTGACAACTCACCGGGCGATAGACACTGTTCCTGATTTATCTCCGGATAATAAGCATCTCATATTTGTCTCAGACCGTACAGGTCATGAACAGATCTTTTATCTGCAGCTAGGCACAAAAATCCCATTTCAACTCACTTTTGGTCGAGGCAGTAGCAGTGACCCCGTCTGGTCTCCGGATGGAACTCTCATCGCTTATTCCAAAATCAGTAATGGACACAGCCAAATCCATTTGATGGATCCGTTTACCGGTGAAGATCACTCGCTCACAAGGGGACGTTACAATTCTGAACAACCAACCTGGTCACCGGATGGTCGTCAAATCACTTTTGTTTCTTCCTCAACCGGCAAGGACAAATTGTATATTATGTTTGTGGACGGAACCGGACGACGGCGTTTGACGCGTACACCCAAAGATTTTGAAGAAGGTTCCCCGACCTGGACTGCAAGGAAATTTTAATGCAAATAAATGATTGGCAGACTGAACAGGACGCTAAAGTAATCCGGCAGGAAAGACAAAAAGCAAGAGAACTCAGGAAATCGCAATGGTGGAAAAACAGGAGAGCGGCCAATATTTGCTATTACTGTGAAACACCGACTCCTGCACGTCAATTGACAATGGATCATTTGGTCCCTTTATCACGCGGAGGCAGGAGCGTGAAATCAAACCTAGTACCTTGCTGTAAATCCTGTAATACACAGAAAAAAAACTTGTTGACCATTGAATGGTCTGAATTTTTGGAAAATATTAAAATAAAATAAGTAACGTTTTTTACGCAATATTATATTTGTCGCAAGTTCTGAATTTCCTCCTTTTTGTATTATACCCCCTCATTAATTTTTATATTTTTCAGCTTTTAAAGCTTTACAAACGTGTTGGTTGATGTTAGCATCACCGCGACAATATGTATGGTGTTTTTTCAGTTGAATGGCTGGCATAAACTGCTGTTGATCTCAAACAAAAATTTTCTAAAATTTAAGATGGACAACAAATTTAATCGACAGGGTAAGGGTTTTGGTGGAGGCAGGAAAGCCAACACGAGAGTTGGTAAAAAGTCAGCGAAAGGCAAACCTTCCAGTGAAGACATTGAACTTGCCACCAAGAATTTTCTCAAAAAAGGAGGTGAAATTGAACGGGTTGTACAGAATCCCGCGCTTTCAAAAAATGAAGTCTTTCGAGCAAATCTGGAAGCTGACTCACGACTTGGGATGGGTACTCTGGTGGACGATTCATGGGACTGTTGGGAAAACAAGGATTATGATACTAACCCAAGCGGATAAACGCTCTAATTCTTTGAAGTCATCCTATAATGCTCTAACAAGCCTCTGCTTGGCGGACGTGTACTGCTGATGTCCTGCAGCCCCTGCTGAACGGTGCTGGTAGCTGGATTTTCTGTGAAAGTATTACGTTGAAAAGCTGTTCACCCCCCCTTTTCTTGATTAAGCTTAATTTTTCTAATAAAAACACCAGAGGACCAAATTCAAGCTGTTTGTGGCGTTTTAAAATTACAGTTGCGACCAAAAACTCTATTTATAGCATTCATTTTCTCCTTGTTTTTTCTAACTAAATAACCATGGATATTTTATCCGCAGGCCTGACTCTGCTGCTGATCATGGATCCTCTGGGAAACATTCCATTGTTCCTCTCAGTCTTAAAAACTGTCGAAAATGAATCCCGCCGGAGAAAAATATTAATCCGTGAATTATTTTTTGCTTTGCTGGTTTTACTGCTGTTTTTATTTGCCGGTGAATATCTGCTGCAATGGTTAAATCTGCGGCAGGAAGCGGTGAGGATCGCTGGTGGGATAGTACTTTTTTTGATTTCACTGCGTATGATCTTTCCCAGCGAAAAGGGAATTATGGGTGAAATGCCAGAAGGTGAGCCATTTTTTGTTCCACTTGCTGTTCCTCTACTCGCAGGACCTTCAACGTTGGCAATGCTGATTTTACTCGCCAGGTCTGAACCTGAGCGAATCTTTGAGTGGTTGGCTGCAGTTTTAGGTGCCTGGGTGGTAACCAGCCTGATCATGCTCTCGTCATCAAAACTCAGCAGACTATTCGGTAAAAGAGGACTCATTGCCGTAGAACGTCTGATGGGTATGGTTCTGGTGGCAATTTCCGTGCAGATGCTGATGGATGGAATGTCAACTTACTTGAATATACTGACAATCCGCTGATTCATCCGGAACAAGTCTTTTTCATCTGCAAAATAATCATTCTAGTCCCCCTTTTAACTCCTGCGTTTTCTTTTCCAACTTCCCCGTTATCTGTTCTTTTTTCTGCTACTGAGTCTACTGGCACAGTTTTTGTTGTATTTAAGGAAGAACAGTCGTTTATCAGCTTTAGTTACAAGGTTCGAAGTCAGCTAAGAATATGCCTCGAACACCTAGAAGACACCAAACGATACATAGAAGTTATGTCATTCAAATTTCACCTAACCGCAATAATTACGTCTCTCTTTTTTTTCAACAGTCCGGCTGCTGCTGTCACATTACCTGCAGTCTCAAAGCCAATTGAAACAGAGACACTACCGTTGGCGTCATTTTTATTTGCCCAGCGTGATCCGTTACGTGTGGGCTGGCATGACAATTCGCACAAACAGCAACTGAAAGATATACGTCCGCAAGAAGCTAAACCGGTCGGCTCCTTATTTGTGCAACTGCGTCCAAGAAAATATGAAGGGGAATATCAACTGGCGCTCCGTGTTTTAAGGGACGGGTCCCATCAGTTTCAACTCATACGTGAATTTACGAACGGTCAACCGCTGAATCACAAACGTTATTTAACTATACCTTTTGAACATCTGATCGGGGCAATTCAGGGTGAAGCCCTGCGGGCACTATTCCCGAATGATCGTGTTGAATTTGGGGGGTGGCGTCATCAAACGACTTACGACTGGGAAACTCCTGACTTGATCGCAAAATCTTTTACTAAATCCGCAAAATACTCTTTTCCTCAGCAAGTTTATAAACAAGGTGAAACATTTACCATTCCCTGGAATATTTTACGTACTGATTTGGAACTTCAGCCTTTAGCTGTACGTGAACCGCTTTTCATCAAAAAAGACGAATCTGGACTGCGTTATGCCTTTTACAGGATTCAAACCGGAGATACGCTCTATTCATCAGTTGTAATACGTTTCATAGGTGAAACCAAGCATTACGTACGCAGTCAAAATGCCAGTGATTTACTCGTTTTGAACGGACTTAAGGACGCACACCAGCTTTCAGCAGGTCAATTAATAAAAATCCCGCTGGAATGGATACGTCCTGAATATGTACATCAGGTGCCAGGAATTTACAGAATCTCTAAAGATTTAAATACAGAAACAAAAAAGTCTGGGCAACAACGCCGAATTTCAACTGATATCGGACTGCCTCAAGCAGAAAAGCTCTACCAAATCAGCATCATCAGCCAACGTTAACATAATGAAACTAAAGTTTTTCATCTTTGCGCTCGTCCTTTCTGCTTTGTTCGGACTGACGGAAAAGACATTTGCAAAGTCGCCGAAAAGTTCAAACTGGAGGAATTTCCAGTTAGAGTATCAAAGTACAGGAAACTCTGAAATGAAAGTGGGCTGGAATGGTAAGCGACTTGTTGTTAAACTCAAGCCTCAAAGCGGAGAAGGTGGTTACAATCTGGCCAAGAGAGTTCTCGAACCAAAATATAGAAGCCTAAAAACTATCCGTAAATACAGTAAATCACGCCGCCTGTACAGAAATCGTTACATAACATTTCCGTTCAAGGTCATTAACAATGTCATCCGCAGTTCTGCGCTTAAAGCTGTATTTTTCAAAGACAAAGCAGATGGAGACTATTGGAAACATCGGGTAACCTACGGCTGGGAGACAACCACACTGATTGCAGGCCTCTTCACTAAAAAAGGAATAAAGTCCGGACATTTAGTACGCTACAATAAAATGCGTAAAAAAGGGAATATCCTCAAAAAAGGTGATGTTATCAAAATTCCTTGGAAGTGGATCAGTCCTGAACTTGCGCTGCGCCGAGTTGCTGTAAAACCGCCTTTGAAACTCAAGCAGGATTCTTCCGGTAAATTTTTCGCACATTATCGAATGAAACCCGGTGAGACGCTTTATTCATCGGTTGTGATCCGTTTTACCGGACGACTGTTAAACGATGAGGTAAATCAGGTTGCCAACAAAATATTAAAATTAAATAATATACCTGACGCAAAGCTCATTCAGAATCGTCAAAATATAAAAATTCCACTTGAATGGTTAAGTGAAGAATACCTGGGTAACCAGACTAATGAAGTGTTTTCTGCAAAAAAAGCTGCTGTATCCAGCAAAACATCTAAAACAAAAATCAAAAAAAGCAAAACAGCAAAATCCGTATTAGCCAAAAAGAAAGTTAAAAAAAGTAAAACCAGGATAGTTGCTAAAATAACTAAAACCAATGTTCATAAAATTCACGTCATCCTCGATTCAGGTCATGGCGGCGGTGACCCAGGAACTTCGGGAGGCTCCAGAAAAAATAAAGATCTGATTTACGAAGATGAAGTGGTTTATGATGTCAGCAAGCGCATGTCTGAGCTACTCAAAAAGGAAGGTGTGATTGTACACCCCACTCTGAGTGATCCTAACCAGAAAAAACCGGTGCGCTTTTTATCTCATCAACATGACAAAGATGAACAACTATTAGTCACACCACGTTATTCTAGCCGTAATTCAAGCGTTGGAGTAAATATGCGTGTCTATCTTGTAAATCATATATATAATGAGTTGAGGAAGCAAAAAGTCCCCCCAGAAAATATAATATTTATCAGTCTTCACGGTGACTCACTTCACTCATCACTGAGTGGTGTGATGGTCTATTATCCCGATAAACGCTTACGTCGCGGAAGGTTTCGTTTGAACAGTAAACTATACAGGAGGATTAAGGAATATAATTCAAAATTAACTTTT
>JACNKY010000254.1 GCA_014381795.1 Pseudomonadota bacterium
TGAACCGGACACCGAATTTGTATGAATCTTCTGGATAGGACTCTGGCAAGGATGGGAGAAATTGCAAGTTTTTCAGCAGTTTTTTCACAGTTTTATTAAGTGCGGAATTTGCAGATTCTTCCATCGACCAACTTAACAGTCTGCCATTTTTTGTAATTTCAAACTGAATCACGGCGGTGAATTGACTTTCGATCAAGTGGATCGGCACTTCCCAGCGTTCAGAGAGAAAACCTTTAAGTTGCTGACGATATTCTTTTAATTCAACCGCGTTTAAATTGAGACTCTTCTTTTTCGGCAAAGCATCTTGCAAAGTAACAGGCGTCAGCAGCGTCAGTATTTTACCTACTTGTCCGGAAAGCGGTTTTTTTGAAATTTCGGTTTTTTTGAGACGTCCCGGAAATTTCCCTACCTGAGTCAGGATACTCCTGATAGAGATTTGTGGTGTTTTATTTTTAATTTTAGTGGTCACGGGTTCTTTTTTAGACTGCCCAGACAAAACAATATCCGGAAAAATCAAAATTCCGCTGGAAACTTTACTCCCGTACTCCTGAGTTGTTAAACCGGAAACTCCGGAAGTAGCGGTTTCATTTGCAAAAAATGGTGACCACTCATCCCACTGCCAGTCATTTTTGCTGATTATCCCAGGATACCAGTAAATAAGGGCACTCAGCAAAAATACGTGTAGGGCTGTTGAAAACAGAATCCCACCTGAAAAACGCCATTTCAACCCCATAAGTCAATCCAATTTTTATTCACCGCTGCTGAACCAGGAAAGACGTGAAGAAAGATTATGAAAAAAATAATTCTTTTCCATGAAAACTAATTTTGCCTGCCTGGAGGATTCACGAATGATAACCTCATCACCTATTTCAAGAGGAATTTTTTCCTTGCCGTCCGCAGACAGATAAATTTCTTTTTCATGAGTTTGCTCCGAAATCTGGAGTCTGATTAATGATTCACCAGTGACAACCAGATGTCGGGAACGGAAATCGTATTCGTTCAAACCTGCGATAATCATGCAACGCAGTTCAGGCATAACAATCGGCGAACCCGCGGCCAGTAAATATGCTGTACTACCGGTGGCGGTTCCAACGATTACTCCGTCTCCGCGCACCCTGCGGATGTGTTTTTCGTTGATGGTCAACTCTACCGCGATCAGTCTGGTGGCACCGCGGACAACAACTTCATTCACCGCAAAATCCTTTCCATGCGGGTGAACGCATTCAAGTACTGAACGTTCGCTGATGATATATTTCCCCTCAAGTACACTCTGCAGCATATCGGTCAACTCTTCTCTGTCTCCCGCGGTCAGAAAACCTACATTGCCAAAGTTGACTGCCAAAACAGGACACTGAGAGAAAAGACTTAAAGCCGCAAGTACAGTGCCGTCACCGCCGAAAGAGAGGACCAAATCTAGGTCATCATTTCTGCCAGTTTTTCCTTCGAGAGCTAAAGTTTCGATACCATGAGGAACAAACCACTCCTGCACCAACTCCGTCACTGGCTGTTCAAATTGCGGGGAAAATATGCCTACTTTACGCAGCTTAATTTTATTTTCGTTCATCACTCTTTCATAGAATAATTTACCAAGTCTTTACAGCATCTTCGGGTACTTTTAGCTTTGTTGTCAAGTGAAAAAACCGGCTCCGTTGACTCTTAGGCGAATTGACTGATGTAAATTAAATTTCAATTTGCCTGATAATTGTATATTTCTCAGTCTCAAACTTGCGTTTCCGCAGAAAATGTGAGAGCATCTAAGGTTAAAATCATTAACTTAAAATACAAACCACTGTGAATACATTTTTAAGAAATATTGGAATCTGGCTCGTGATAGGCTTGGTGATGTTGATGCTTTTCAATCTGCTTGGACCAAGAGAATCAAACGATAGAAAAATTTCTTTTTCGGAATTCATTTCTCAAATCGAATCTGGATCTGTACTTGAGGTTACAATCCGCGGAAGTCAAATTCACGTGGTCAGTGACACCAACGGTTCTTTTCAAACTCAGGCTCCAAACTATCCTGCGTTATTTGAAATTTTGGATCGTCATCAGGTACGTGTACGTGTAGAACCGACAGATCAAACTAATTTGTTTATGGCGATTCTGAACAGTTGGCTGCCGATGATTCTGATTATTGGAATATGGTTGTTCTTTATGCGGAAGGTTCAGGGCGGAGGAAACAACGCGATGGGTTTTGGAAAAATCCGCTCACGCATTACCAACACAGAAGACAATCCGATCAAGTTTGAAGACGTTCAGGGAATTGATGAGTCCCGTGAAGAATTGGAGGAAATTGTAGATTTCCTTAAAGATCCGGGAAAATTCGAAAGACTCGGTGGTGAAATTCCAAGAGGCGTTTTGCTGATGGGAGAACCTGGAACCGGAAAAACTTTGCTGGCCAAAGCAATTGCGGGAGAAGCCGCGGTGCCTTTTTTCAGCATCAGCGGTTCAGATTTTGTGGAAATGTTCGTTGGAGTTGGCGCGAGCCGTGTCAGGGATATGTTTGCGCAGGGTAAAAAGCACGCACCGTGTATAATTTTCATTGATGAAATCGATGCCGTTGGACGCAGCCGCGGAGCAGGTCTCGGTGGTGGAAACGATGAACGAGAACAGACTCTGAACCAGTTGCTGGTTGAGATGGACGGTTTTGAAGTTAATGAAGGCATTATCGTAATTGCCGCGACTAACCGCCCGGATGTGCTGGATCCCGCGTTGCTCCGTCCCGGTCGATTTGACCGTCACGTAGTAGTGCCGACTCCGGATATTAACGGACGTGAAAATATTTTAAAAACTCACAGCAAAAATATTGAGCTGGATAAAAAAGTAAATTTGAACACAATTGCCCGTGGAACCCCAGGCTTTACCGGCGCGGATTTGGCAAATTTAGTTAATGAAGCAGCGCTTTGGGCAGCACGTCAGGATAAAGATACAGTAGAGAATGAAGACTTTGAATATGCCAGAGACAAGGTCATGATGGGTGCTGAACGGCGCAGTCTGCTGATAACTGATGAAGAAAAAGAAACTACTGCTTATCATGAGGTTGGTCACGCCCTCGTGGCGGCCAGTATCGAAGAAGTAGATCCTGTGCACAAGGTGAGCATTATTCCGCGAGGACGTGCTTTAGGAGTCACAATGCTGCTTCCGGAAGAAGATCGGCACAGTCACAATAAACGTGGACTCCTCGGTCAAATTGCGATGATGATGGGCGGACGTGCGGCAGAGCAACTGGTCTTTAAACGCTTCACCACAGGTGCCAGTGATGACTTGAAAAGAGCTACTGAATTAGCGCGTAAAATGGTTTGTCAGTGGGGAATGAGCGAAAAACTTGGACCGCTGACTTACGCAGAAGACGCAGGGCATGTTTTTCTGGGACGTGATTTACAGCAGCACAAGGAATTCAGCAATGAATCAATGAAAATGATAGATGAAGAAGTGCTTGAGATTCTAAATTCTTCCTATGACCGTGCGAAGAAAGTTTTAAAAACCAACCGTAAAGTCCTTAATTCTCTCGCCAAAACACTGCTGGAAAAAGAAACTATCGATGGAGAGCAAGTACTGCAGGCAATGCAGAAGTTTGCTCCTAAAACCAAAAAATAGTTTTCGCAGGTTAACTCTGTTAATCAGAAAACTTCGAACCGCTTTCCCTTCCGGAGACCTTAGTGGAAACACTTTTATCAATTTTTAGCGGCAACTTTTACCTTCGCTGGCAAGATCTGTTTGATATAGTCCTCCTCTCTTTTATTTTTTACCGAATCCTACTTCTCATCCGTGGTACACGCACTATTCCCATGTTAATGGGATTTGTTTTGCTGCTGGCTCTTTATCTTGTTTCGCTGATTTTGAATTTGGAAGCAACTCAGTTGCTGCTTGATAATTTAGGGCAATCGCTGGTGCTGGTGCTGGTTGTGCTTTTTCAAACTGATATCCGCAATGCTTTGGCGCAAATCGGAGTTTTCACTCTTTTCCGTGAAAGCAATCAGCAAAAAAAAGATGTTGTAGACAGTATTTTGCAGGCCTGTCTGGTGATGACTCAACAGAGAACCGGAGCCCTCATTGTCTTTGAGCAGGAAGTCGGCTTGAAAAATTACAGTGACCGCGGCACACAGCTTAACGCGACAGTCAGCGAACCGCTTCTGCTGAGCATTTTTCACCCAACCTCACCTTTGCATGACGGTGCAGTGATTATCAACAAAAAAGGGGATTTACTGGCGGCGCAGTGTATTTTACCGGTGTCGATGAACAGCCGCCTCAGTTCTTTCTTGGGTACGAGACACCGCGCGGCCATTGGTTTAACTGAAGAAACCGATGCGGCAGTCCTGATAGTTTCTGAGGAACGCAAAGAAATAAGTCTCAGTTACCGTGGTCAGTTGATTCGCGGTGCAAATGAGGATATCCGTAAAGCCCTGCTGGAAGTACTTTCCGGAAACATTCCGGCTGCAATTCAGGACAAGGAAACAAAAGACGCTGCCAGAAAAGCCGCGACTGAGGCTGCAGTAAAAATTACGGGCACATCAGATTCTACCATGACATCCGAAAGTTCAGAAATTCCGGCTAACTCCACTCAGTCACCTGATATCCAGACAGAGAAAAACTAATGCGGATAAATGCTTCATACAAAGTGCTTGCGGTAGTTTTGGCAGTCTTCGTCTGGTTTCTCGCACGGAAATCCGGAGAACCGATACAGATGAGTTTTTACGCACCTGTCGTTTTTAAAAATGTATCACCTGAATTTCAGGTCACCTCTGATCCTCCACAGGTCAACATTGTGGTGCACACCAACAGTAGGGATTCATTTAATCCTCAGGAGATACAGGCAGTGCTTGATCTGGACAAAGCTCAGGAAGGAACGCTTTCGTATGTGCTGACTGAGAAGCACATCTTATCTCCAGTGAAGGTTGAGATAACACGCATTCATCCTTCACAAATTACTGTAAGAATAGAGGAATTGATTGAAAGATCTTTTTCGATCAAACCACGCTATCACGGCACACCCAAAAAAGGTTATCTGCTGGGTGACCTAAAAATCGTTCCGGATACTCTGACTATGCGGGGACCGCGCTCGGTACTGGAAAAAATGGACCATATTTCAGCTCATGAAATTGAACTGGAAGGTTTAAACGAAAGTGCTACTATGCGTGTTGAATTGGATTTGCCTGGAGGAAACGTACAGATCATTCATCAAAACGTTGATTTTTATACCGCGGAAGTTACGATCATTAGTCTGCCGATTAAGAAACGATTTGAAAACGTAGCGGTATATTTGCGAAACGTGGATTATGTAAGCGTGATTAATCCAAAAACTTTTAATGTTTTTGTTGAAGGTCCTGAATACCTTATACGGGAATTGGATCGTGATGAAATTTTTGGGGAAATTGATCTATCCACATATGAACCCGGTAACTATCCTAAGGTGACGCCAAAAGTAGTAACTCCGGAAGGAATCACTGTACTGCAGCAATGGCCCATCGTTTCTGTCTGGGTTAAGAATGAAAAAAATGACCTAAAATAATAACAAAAATAATGATTGCATTACACATCAACATTGATCACGTAGCAACTGTCAGACAGGCACGTCAAATAAGCGAACCGGATCCTGTCACCGCGGCAGGACTTGTAGAACTTGCAGGAGCTGACGGAATCACAATTCATCTGCGTGAAGATAGAAGACACATTATTGACCGTGACGTGCGGATTTTGCGGGAAACCGTGCAGACCCGTCTCAATCTGGAAATGGCCGCGACAGCAGAAATGTTCGGCATCGCGCTGGAAACACGTCCGGATATTGTGACTCTTGTGCCGGAAAAACGTGAAGAAGTGACAACCGAAGGTGGACTTGATGTAGCAGGTGCTCCTGAATCAATGCACAAAGGAATCGCACAACTTCGGGAAGCCGGAATCCGAGTTAGTTTATTCATCGATCCAGAAGCGGAGCAAATTGAGGCCACTCAAAAAGCAGGTGCGGAAGATGTTGAACTGCACACTGGATGTTACGCAAATGCGGAAAGAGGAATTCAGCAGGACAAAGAATATGAACGTCTAGTTTCCGCTGCAGAATTCGCGAATGAGCAAAATTTACAGGTCAACGCAGGACACGGACTGAATTACATTAACACACAACGAATTTGCGAATTACCGCATTTGCGTGAATTAAACATCGGTCACAGCATCGTCAGCCGCGCAATTTTTGTCGGCCTTACTCAGGCAGTACAGGAAATGAGAGAAATCATAATTCTAAATTCATAATAATTTTATGGCAAAAGAAATCATCATAAATCACACTTCGCACGAGACACGTGTTGCAGTGATGGAGGGCGGAGTCCTTTCAGAACTGCATCACGAACGAGAACAAAAATTGCGAGTTGTGGACAATATTTACAAAGGAAAAGTCCTGAATGTTCTACCGGGAATGGAGTCCGCATTTGTGGACATTGGTGCAGAACGGGCGGCTTTTTTACATATTGATGACATCCTTCCGGAACATGAAATTCTCGGAAATACATCGAATAAAAACGGAGACAAACAGAAAATCAGCCAGCTGATTAAGGAAGGTCAGGATGTGCTGGTGCAGGTTTCAAAAGGGCCAATTGGCACCAAAGGCGCCCGCATCACGAATCATGTGTCCATTCCCGGAAGAAACCTGGTTTACCTGCCTACAGCTCAAACTCTTGGAGTTTCACGTCAAATCAGTATCGACAAAGAACGTGATCGCCTCAAGGATATTGTCAATCGTCTACGTCCTGAAAATTCTGGATTCATCATCCGGACGGTTGCAGAAGGCCACACCGAAGAAGATTTACATTCCGATATTAATTACCTTGTTTCAATTTGGGAAGATGTGCTGGAAAAATACAAAACCCTCCCAGCGCCTTCCCTTTTGCACTCGGATCTTAACGTTATTTTCCGTACAATCCGTGATCTATTTTCCGCGGATATCCGCAAACTGGTGGTGGATGACAAAGAACAATATCAAAAGGTACGTCAATTTGTACGCTCCTACCTACCGCGTTATGGTTCTGTGCTGGAGAATTATGCTAAAACCGAACCTGTTTTCGATCATTACGGAATTGAAAATGAAATTGACCGCGCACTCGGAAACAAAGTCTGGCTGCGTTCCGGAGGACACCTTGTCATTGACCAGACAGAAGCCCTGACTGCGGTGGATGTGAATACTGGCCGTTTTGTTGGTAAGGAAAGTCACGAAAAAACTATTCTACGCACAAACATTGAGGCCGCAGAGGAACTCGTTTACCAGCTGAAATTACGCAATATCGGCGGAATTATCATTATCGATTTCATCGATATGGAAACTCCGCAGCACCGGCAAATGGTTTATCAGATGCTCAAGGATCACCTGCGTTCCGATAAAGCGCGGAGCAAGATTTTGCAGATAAGCGAAATGGGGCTCGTCGAAATGACCCGCAAACGTGACCGTGAAAATCTGAGCCGCTACCTTTGTGACCCTTGTCCATATTGTGATGGTAGCGGTCATATAAAATCCGCTTCCACCGTCAGTTACGAAGCCTTTCGAGAAATTCGACGCAGTTGCCGTCGAAATACAAAAGGCTCAATCGCAATATTTTTGCACTCTGATGTTTTTAACTATATCCAGAATACTGAACAGGAAGCCGTGGAAACACTGGAAGTGGAAATGGGCCGGAGCATAACTTTTAAAATATCTGATGATATGCACCACGAGCAATTTGAACTTTACGAATATTGATTTGACCAAGAAACTTGCGGAAAAAAAATTAAAGCAGCACATTGCGGAAAACGTGTATCCGGGACGCGGAATTGTGCTTGGGCGCAATCATGAGAATTCGTGGATTGTTATTTACTGGATAATGGGGCGCAGCTCAAACAGCAGGAATAGGATTTTCAGACACGAAAACGGAATATTGCTAACCGAAGCAGCAGATCCTTCTCTGGTGGAAGATCCGTCACTGATCATTTACAACGCCATGCGTGATGTCGATGATTGTGTAGTTGTCACAAACGGAAGTCAGACCGATACAATTTGTGATGGTTTTATGCAGGGTGAAAGTTTTTACTCTTCACTGCACAAGGAAAAACATGAACCGGATGTCCCTAATTTTACACCTCGTATTTCCGGAATGATAGAGCAAAAAGAATCATCAGTGACTTTAGCCAAAATCAGTAAAAGTGATTTTTCGGACGAACAGTCCGTATATCATTTTTATCGCTATAATGAAATTGGAGCGGGATTTGGATATTGCCTGACCACATACATGGGAGACGGGAATCCTCTTCCACCTTTCAAGGGCGACCCAATCCTTTTGCCCCTGGAAGGTAATGCAGAACAAATTGCTGAAAAATACTGGGAGGGGCTGAATCAGGACAATCGTATTTCTCTTGCCGTTCGGGAATTGACTTTCTATGGAAAGGACAGCATGAAAATAACTAATCGCTTTGATTACCGGGATGGAGAAATAATTTAGTCCAGTTAGCAGATGTCTGCAGCAGATCAAAGATATTTATCACAGACGCAGTTTGATCTCTTTTTAACTAAAGAATTAGTCGAAAAGGCGGGACAGATGAGTTTTTGCAGATTAAATGATATAATCAGGTTTAATACATTTTGCAGACATTAAAAGTAAAGAACAGAATCGGCTGAATGGCCCCATCAAAAGAAGTTAATGTAGAGGATCACCAAATGGAAACTGAAGAGGAAATAAATCCGGAAATAAACTCTGAGGCAGATGTAAATCTAACGGAGGATGCAGTAGAGATTGATCTGGAAGATGACGATTTATCAGAGTTGTTGGGATTGGAAGAAGAAGAGGAGGAAGAAAATATTGATGCGAATATTGAAGCTACTGAGATCGTAGAACTTCCTGAACTTGAAGAGGTAGATTTGGAGGACTTCGAAGATGATGAGTTGAATGACGAAATATCTGTTTCCGAGGATTCTTTGCCGCAAGATGAATTTCTACATAAATTTACTGAAGATGACCTGAGTCCACTCAGTTTTGCCCGAACGCAGGTGGTGATTTTTGCAGTAGAAAAGGTGCAGGCTGAGCTTTTGCAGCGCTACCTTAGTGAGCGTGCGGGAATGGAGGTTGATTGTGTATCCAAAAGACAAAATCTTTGGCGGTTGCTAAAATTGGATCCAATGGATTTGGTTATTATTGAAACGGGAGCAGTTGAAAATTCTGATGCTTTGGAAGTCATGCAGCAAACAAAAGATCAATTCCCAGAGGTCCATTTTATTTGTATTTCTGGACCTGTCAGTCTTGAAAGACGATTGCAGTTCCTGAATGCAGGTGCCCTGGATTATTTGACCCGCCCCATCCATTTATCGACAATCGCACAAAGTGTTTTGGTCCAGTTGAGTAGCACTGATGCTTATGAAAATGAAGAAGAGCTTGTAGATCTTGACTCTGTAGCGGGTGATATTCCGGTGGAAGAAACTCTGGTAGATTCTG
>JACNKY010000284.1 GCA_014381795.1 Pseudomonadota bacterium
GCGAGAGGTCCCCATTCACGGATAGCGGCCGCATAGTCACCTCTCAGATGGGCTTCAAAACCTTTCTGAAATTCCGCAGCCGTCACTGTGAATACAGTCAGGAAGAGACAAAGAAGGATTGTATTGAGACTGCGTGTAAAAGCTAATAACTTCATAATTTGAAAAGATTAAGATGAATTATTTGTATAAAAAAAGACTAAATTTTAGTTAATTGACAACCCAATGTATATCACCATTTAGTGTATTCTGCAAGAATGGTGCACCCGGATTGTTGATGCTAGTTAAGAACGACGGCTCCGTAAAAAAACCGAAACTGATAATTTGTAAATTCGAACTCAGGTAAAAATATTAATAATATTAGCGCTTAACATAAAATATTTTTCTCGCTTCTTAAGCAATGAAACGTTTTGATGATTTGATACTTATCAATCAAAAAATTTTATAACAAATTTCAAAGTAGAGGAAGAATATCTTGCTATCTTAAAAATTTGCCTTGAATGAAAAACTGCCAACAATTATGGAAAAATTATATCTGTTTTGAACTTGACAGCGTCAAAGTCCAGTGTTATTAAATTAGTACTAATTTAGTCCTATATAAACTAAACATAAAATTGTTGGAGCCAAAGGGATGCAGACAAAGAAATCGATTAAGAAGCCGATTTGCTTCGATAACAGCTATGCACTTCTGGGCGGAAGGTTCTATGCAGACGTAAAACCGACACCGGTAGAGCAGCCTGGTATCATAAAACTGAATTACGGTTTGGCTCAGGACTTGGGTCTCGACATTGAAGAGCTTGAGCCGGAGGCATGGGCTGAAATATTCTCCGGTAATCATATTTTGTCAGGTGCTGAGCCTCTGGCCATGGTCTATGCGGGACATCAGTTTGGTAACTTTGTTCCGCAACTCGGTGACGGACGTGCCATTCTTCTTGGTGAAGTAATTGATAATTCTAGTTGTCGCCGTGATATCCAGCTAAAAGGCGCAGGCCTTACCCCTTTTTCTCGTCAAGGGGATGGACGTGCTGCACTAGGTCCAGTGCTTCGAGAATATATCATTAGTGAGGCCATGCATGCTCTTGGTATACCGACAACGCGTTCTCTGGCAGCTGTTACAACCGGGGAGCCTGTCTACCGGGAAAAAGTTTTGCCGGGGGCGATCCTGACAAGAGTTGCTTTGGCCCATGTGCGTACCGGTACTTTTCAATATTTTGCCGTACAGCGTGATGAAAAGGATCTCAGACAACTTGCTGATTATGTGATAGAGCGACTTTACCCTGAACTGAAAGTAGCAGCAAACCCCTATCTGAAGCTATTGGAAAAAGTGCTGGAACGCCATGCAGGGTTAGTCGCTCAATGGCAGATTGTAGGCTTTATTCATGGTGTTATGAATACCGATAATATGGCGATTTCGGGTGAGACAATTGATTACGGACCTTGTGCTTTTATGGATACTTTCAAACAGACAAAGGTTTTTAGTTCCATTGACCATATGGGTAGATATGCATACGGAAATCAACCGTCTATTTTACAATGGAATCTTACACGTTTTGCTGAAACGATCCTTCCATTGATTGATAAAATACCGGATCGCGCAGTCGAATACGCGAATGAAGTAATTGAATGCTACCCTGAACGGTTTCGAGACTATTGGTTGTCTGGTATGCGCCAAAAGCTTGGACTATTCATCTCGGAGCCAGAAGATGAATCATTGATTCAAGCACTGCTCGATACCATGCAGGAGAATGAAGCTGACTTCACACTAACTTTCCGCAGACTTAGTGATGCTGCTTTAACTCAGGAAAATGAAGGTTCAGTGCGGATTTTGTTCAATGATACAAGTGCTTATGACAATTGGGCTAAGAGTTGGAGAGACCGCTTATCCCGTGAACACAAAGCGCCTGAAGAGCGTTTTGAGTTAATGTCTCAGGCAAATCCAGCTGTTATTCCTCGAAACCATCAAGTTAAGCAGGCCCTCGACGCAGCAGAGGAGTATGGGGATTACGGGCCTTTCGAAAAGCTCCTGGAAGTACTCTCATCTCCCTATGAGGTACCAGAGGTTTATTCGGAATATCTGCTTCCGCCGAAACCTGAAGAACATGTTCTTCAGACATTTTGTGGAACATAGAATACAATTTTCTTTTATGATTAAGTGTTAACTTGGAGAATTAGTAATATCAAAGCTTAAAATTTAGGGCTTGACATAGAATATTTACAGTGTAATTTAAATTAGGACTAATATAGTGCTATATTTGTTTCAGCAAAAATAAATTTAAAACTTTGTGAGCTTGTTTTTTTATTATAAATGTTTAATTCACATGTTTTTTTTTGAAACATGGAAGCTGCTGTCTTACTTGAAGTTCCTGTTGTTTGGTTTAAAGTTACCCTAAATTAGTTGCTGCAAAAACAGTTTTAATTATCTTCTTCATATTTCTAAAACCTGAGTTTTCAACTAAAGATGTTCAATTTCAAAGATCTTTCTGACAAAGCAGAAGACTTCAACGCTCAGGACTATTTGCTCTCTCCTGACAAATTTTTTGAAAAAAGAAGGACAACGAAGAAAATTTATGTTTTTGATTTACGGAGTTCAAAAGATTTCGAAGAATCTCATCTTCCAGGAGCCCACAATCTGCCTTTCGAACAATTCGAGGACTCAATTTACCAGATGCCTTTTTCAGATGAAATTATGCTTTACGGAAGCAACAAGAAGGAAACATTTTCCGCAGCAGAGATTCTTTTTGATCACGGATTCGAAAGATTTTATATCATTGATTCCTATGACTCTTTAATGGGCGGTGTTGATGCTTCTTATATCAACCTGAGTTTAAAAGCACAGGAGAATATTTCAAATTATCTCAATGTTTCTGTGGAAAAATATCAGGGGATATTACTAGTTGTTGTTCCAAAAATGGACCGCAAGGCAAACTACAGTATTCAATTCATCGATTTAAAAGATAGTCACCCTGATAGCATTTCAATCGAATATGAGATGTTCAACGTGTTAGTCAGCAAAGATACTATTTCTTACTTGCATGGTACTGAGATTGATTTGGATGATGAAGGTGAACTGGTAGCGTTTAATCCAAGTATGTCCATCATCAAGTTCGATGGTTCAATAGAACAACAGATTCAGCAAGTTCTGGATGAAGATGTTAATCCTATGGTAGCTTCACATGGAGGTGTTGTCAGTCTACTGGAAGTTAAAGATCAAAATCTCTACCTTGAATTCGGCGGAGGTTGTCAAGGTTGCAGCATGATTGATGTTACCTTGAAGCAGGGTGTTGAAGTAATGATTAAGGAACAGATTCCTGAAATAATTGCAGTCTATGATGTAACGGATCATGCAGGCGGCGAAAATCCATATTACCAGCCTTCAGCAAAATAATTCCACAACAACTTATAGAGTTAGAAATAAGGTTTTTCTAAATATGCTGGAAATACAGACTTCTGCTTAACCTCCTAAAATGAGAAAAAACTGTGAAACAACTACACCGATCGGATCTTTTTAGTTGGTCTGTATTTAATGAAGAACGTAACATTGATTTCAATGGGACTTTATGGCTCAGACCTTCTGGCAACATACTGATTGACCCTCTACCGTTTACAGAACATGATATTAATCATCTGAAAAGTTTAGGCGGGGCTGCGCATGTAATAATAACCAACTCTGATCATGTTCGCGATGCTGCAGAAATTGTATTATTAACAGGTGCAAAATGTTGGGGGCCTGTTGCAGAAAAGCATGACTTCCCTATAACCTGTGATGGTTGGTTGAGTGAAGAGGAACAGCCAATAAAAGGCATTGAGGTTTTTTGCCTTAACGGTTCTAAAACACCAGGGGAACTGGCTTTACTGATTGATGATAAAACTCTTGTTACCGGAGATCTCATCCGTGCCCATGAGGGGGGTTATCTGCGGATGCTTCCAGAAGAAAAATTGCAAAATCACGCGCTAGCACTTGAGTCGATAAAAAGAATGGCGTCTATAGCAAGCATACAGGCAGTTATTCCGGGAGACGGTTGGCCTATCTTTAATAATGGACACGAAGCGCTTGTGACACTTTCTCAGAAAATTTAAACTGGGCTGCTCTAAGCAGGTCTATTATTCAACTTCCTCAGAGAACTTCAAATATTGTCTGAGATAATCTCAATTTTTGCCCAGGCTTTTTTAAGATTTTTCAGCACTGAATTTTGGTCCTTTCCTTCCGCAAATATAAAACCCAGATAGCGTCCACCTTCCGGAAGTGGTTCTAGGATTCCACCGCTTTTGATTGTTATCTGCAACTCAGTTATACCCTTCACAGCAAGTGCTGCTTCAGTACCACGAATTTCTCTTAAGATCCCCTTATTGTTAATCGGCATCATCATCACGCCTTTTACCGTTCCGCTAAAATTTGTCTTTTCAATGTTTCTTCCGAGTGCAGAACGCAGGATCAATTCTTCGAGACTCATACCTCCTTTGAATTCAAGGACTTTAGTACATAAGCCTCCGATGCTCCTAGCAGCACATTCAAGAATGAAAATTCCATTTTTATTTATCCTGAATTCTATATGAACTGGACCTTTGATAATTCCAAGTGCCTCGACTGCAGTTTGTGCCGTTTCCAACAGAGACTCTTCTAGATGCTTATCCAAAAGTGTTGGAGTAATCAAAATTGTTTCCGGAAAAGTGGGACCGTCTAGTGTCTCAGGTTTGTCAAAAATTGCTAATTCCTTTAATTTACCTTTACTGACTATCCCTTCAAGGGAGACTTCTTTTCCTGGCAAAAATTCTTCTACCAGCAACCAATTTGCTTGTTCTCCTCCACGTTTTATAACTTCCGCTTGTGCAAGTAGTTTTGACAACATTTCAAAAGCTCTCTTGAATTCCTCAATACTATTGGCAAGCACAACGCCTTGACTTGCAGAGAGAAAAGTTGGTTTTAAAATACATGGGAAGCTTATTTCCTTGAGATACTCCTGTGGTGCCTGGTGAACTGAAAAACGTTTGAACCACGGTGATTTAAGACCGGCATCTTTTAATGCATTACGCATTAGAAATTTGTCTTTTGTCAGTTTGACTGATTCTAGGGAATTGTGTACGAGACCTAAAACTTCACTTAATCTTGCCGCTAAAACTATGGATTCCTCATCAACTCCTAGCACTGCTTTCAAATCGTGTTTAACAGACCACTCACGAATATTATCTAGATGCACCCGCCAATGCTCAAAATTCATTGTGATGACGTTATCCGGATAATCTTCACTAAATACCTGAGACTTGTCTGTTAGAACCAGTACTTTTAGCTCCAGTTTAGAAACTGCATCCATGAACGGACTGGTCCTGTAACTCGCAGAAGGTATGATGAGAATCACAGAGGGATTTGCTTGATTCATTAGTTAGTACAATTAAGCGTATTTGTTAAGACAACTTGGAACCGGAGGTATACCACCGTTTCCTGAATTTTGCAACAAAATTGAGTGTGGTATTTTACGTTAACTATGGTGGGCAACAAAGCCTGTAGAAGAATTGGAAGATAATTGGATTTGGGAAATCCTCTCCTCAACTTTTGAGTTTTACCCCGAAATGGAGTTCGGGGCTAGCACTGGGTATTATGGTCTAATTATGAATCGTCATTTGGATTATGCTCAAGCAGCCTTATTGGTTACATTGGTAATATTGAAACTTTCAGAATTAAGGTGTTATTAATATGTCAAACTTAACTGCTCAGCCAGTCAAGATACGATTAATTCCGGAGTATTTTCCAAGACCGGCGCTGGTTTCCCAACTCCATCCTTCACTGCAGTTACAATCCGGTACATGAGGTGCTTTTTCCGGAGGAAGAACTTTTATCTTACGTCCCTTGGCTCGGAAATCCTTGAGCCCATCCAGAATCTGTTCGCGGAGTATGATCTTATCTTCGATCGATTTTGCCGCAATCTCACCCTTAGTATGAGGGCCTCTTACTACCGGTTTATCGGATTTAAGGTACATTTTTCTCATATCATATTTATTTTCTGATGGAAAACCAGTCGTCTGCCGATTCTCGTTGCAAATTATTTCCAGTCTTTTTAAAATCCATAGAAAACCATGGCAGATAAGAATTATCACTTCCAGCAAAAGCTGACTATCCGTAAATTTACGTAGAAGTCCTAGATAAAATATTTTATTCAATTAAATCAATTAGTAAAACATTTAAGAATTTAGTTTTAAGTTCTCGATTCTACTAAAAAAAACCAACTTTCTTAATAATCCAACTTGTATTAGTTGTTTTTCGTTGAGATTTTGATTGGTCGGATAATTTACGAAAAATTCGGAGTTATTATACGTTTTTCGTTCCAATTATTTCAATCCTGAGTCTGTTCCATTGACGGCAGTGTTGTTAACTCCAATAGTTGTACAGGCGGAGTTAGAAAATTCTGCTAGAATCGCTGCTCTATATTTCTTAGACTCCGGGAGGACAATTGTCCCCCGATGAGTTTTTTCCCAGGCAGGAATCATTTCAGTATTGGACTCCAAAGAAACGTAACCTGAATGAAAAGGCGCAGGGAACTGTCTGGTTTATGTTAGATCTTCCTGAGTCGTCAAAGAAGCGTGTGATTGAGGTGCGGAACTTAAATATTCTTTCTTTTGAGGCTTTTCTCAAAAGCGGGATTTCAAAAGTTATCGTAATCTATGAATATGCTGTTAATCTAAGTCAGTCCCTTTATTTTACTGTCGACAGTAATCCCGGAAAGAGTAAATTCCTTTTTATTGCTAAGCAGAAAATTGGTAGACTGATCTTGGGTTTCGAGAGTCAGAAAGTGAGAGGGGAAATGTTGGACCGCAGTCTTCTAAAAAGGTGGCAGATGAAAAACAGCCGGTATAAGCGGAAATGAAGATTCTGCTGAAGCACCAAAATGGATGCTTGTGATAAATTATCTTACAGTTTCTATTGGAATTTTAATGGCAATAGCTAATTTTTTTATCCAGTAAAATACCCGAAACGGTTTTCGTTGGCACTTTATTTATTATTTCTTTCTTTACTTCAGTTCAGGACTTGTCCTTCAGAGGATTCTATCTCGATTCCAGCAACCCATTGTCCCTGGAAATTGTAATTATTTTCTTCCATCTGCTCAAAAAACCATTTTGGATCATTTCCTTCAAGATGAATTTTGTGGGCCTGTTTGTCCTTGAATACCTGTGTGTAGAGGAATACATTTTTCTGTTCAGCATTTCTGCAAACAAAAAATTGATCCATTCCACTTTGGTTTTCAAGACATTTGTAACGGTAATCATTGATCAAGATCTCAATTTTTTCGAGATCTCCCTCAACAACTGCTGTGACATGTACGACGTAACTCATGTGTATAAGTTTAATCAAAGATTATATTTGAGGGCTTCATCAAAAGTGCATAATAGCAAAAAATCATCATAACATTTCATTTTGAGCGAAGCGAAAAATCTTAATGATATTTGTGAGCTACTTTATAGAGTAACCAAACTTGCTGCTTTATGCGATAAAACAATTAGTTAAAATGTCTTTTATTCAAAAACTAACGATAGCCGAGTTGAATCTTTCTTTGGGCAGAATTCACTAGCTGTTAGTCTCAAATGCAACAACAGCTTTAATTCTCACTGCTTTAATTACAAGAAAGCAAAACAGGATTTTGTAGTCAACAGAATGAATCAGCAGAAAAGTTTTAGGCTCTTGCTGTTGAAAAATATCAAAAAGCGGCAGTAATTAAACTAAGAAGCAATTCATACAATTTTCAACAGTATTTCAACTAAGAAACAAATTGACTCCGGTTTACACATGAGCTACATTTTAGCATTTATAACTGTCAGCTATCTGAAAGACGAAAATGAAAAATCGTTATGGATTTGGAGATAACGCACCTGGAAATAACAGCGTTTCTAATCTAACTTCTTCAGCATTAAAAGGAATAGTGAAAACTCTGCCACTCAGAGTTTTGAGCGCAATTGACTTCGAGTTCTGGCAGCACAATGGTTATGTTATTATCAGGAATGCAGTAAGTAGTGAAGCTGTGGCGGCAACAGTAGGGCTGTTATGGGAGTTCCAGGAAATGGATCCAAATGATTCAAAAAGTTGGTATCGACCGCAGTTGCGGGAAAATAAAATGCAGGAACTAAATAATTCCGGCATGGTTGAATGTTACAACAATCAGGTCCTGTGGAACAACCGTCAGAATCCCCGAGTTTATGACGCTTTCGTTGATCTCTGGGATCGTGAAGACTTGTGGGTCACCATTGATCGCGCAAACCTCAATCCGCCTAATCGACATGGACGTGACTTCAGTGGATTTATTCACTGGGATGCAGACACTTCGCTGACACTGCTGCCGGTCAACGTGCAGGGTGTGCTCGCATTATCAGACACTACACATGAAACAGGCGGTTTCCAGTGTGTACCAGCACTTTATCGTGATCTAGAACAGTGGCGCTTAAGACAGCCTGCGGAACGCGATCCTTTTGTTCCTGATTTGAAGGGTTATGAAACAGAATTTGTGCCAATGAAAGCCGGTGAGTTGCTGATCTGGAACTGCCTGCAGCCGCATGGTGTACGTCCGAATAAATCGGAAACTGTACGACTGGCGCAATACATTTCCATGGTTCCGGCTGAGGAAAAAAATGAAACTATTCGTGAGTGGCGGACGCAATCATGGACAGCACGTATTGCTCCGGATGGTTACGCTTTTCCGGGTGATCCAAGAAACTGGGAGCAGACACGTTATCCCAAAGCTGAATTAAGCACTTTGGGAGAAAAACTGCTTGGTAGTCAAAGCTGGAACCTTTAACACCGTTTTTGCACCTGTGACAATTGCATCTTTTACTTTTGAACTCATCTTTTGGCAAAAGTAAAAGAGGACGGGTTTAGAAAATTCTGTATCTCAGTCTCTTTGGAGAATGTTTTTTGAGCTAATAATCTTTCAGGTAAATTGTATAAAATTGAAAAAGTATATATAAAATCAAACAATCATCAATTACTATTCCGGTTGCTTAAGATTCCTTGCAAACAAGGACAAGATCCTATACCAGTGTCTTTCTGAGGCAGCCATGTTATATTTTTCCATTCTGTCAGGAAAGACGAAACCATGCACTGTTTCAGGGTACCATTCTACACGATAATTAATGTCTGTTTCAGCAAGATATTTTTCAAGCGATTCAATCATTTCCTTCGGAACCCACACATCATTTTCTGCACAGCCAAAATAAATTTCTCCTTTTACTTTATGCGAACTTAGATGAGGTGACTGTGCTGAATCGGTGAAGAGTTCAACACCGTGAATGCTTGCAGTGGCCCGGATTCGATCATTGATTGCAGCTGCAGCGGCAAAAACGAATTGTCCGCTCATGCAATAGCCAAGACAACCCACGGGGCCTTTTGATGCAGTTTCATGTTTCAGCGCTTCTACTAACAGATGCTGACAATCTTTTACTAG
>JACNKY010000315.1 GCA_014381795.1 Pseudomonadota bacterium
TCCTCAGTTTTTTCCTGACCTTGTTGTTCTGCCATTGATTTTCAAGAAAAAATTAATTAAGTATTGAATTTAACGCGAAATGCGGATGCGTGTTACAAATCCACCGGTTGTTTCGTAGCTAGGTCATTTCAACCGGAGAGAGAAAGCTTAATGATATTAAAGTAGTATGATATCCAAAATTTATCGCTTCGTAAGCAATAACATAGTTTTAACGTCTTTTAAGGTCTCATCATTTTATAATTTTTTGCCTTTATCCAGCTAACAGTCTAAGCACATCAAATAATTGTGTGTCAAGCATCTCAAACATCTTGTGCACAGCTTGTCCATAAAAAGGCATGCCGAAAAGCAGAAACAAAAATCCGAGTAATAGGGTCAGTGGGAAACCAACCACAAAAACCTGAATTTGAGGAACTGAGCGTGCCAGTAGTCCGACAATAGCGTTAGCTAGAAAAAGAGCTACAATCAACGGTGCGCCAATTTGTAAGCCAATGAAAAAAATACTTGCGGAAAGTTCCGTCAGTTTATCAACCAAAGGCTGGCTAATTCTAGCGCCGCCAGGAGGAAGAATGGAGTAGCTTTTGACAAGAGCCTGAATCACAATCAGGTGACCGTCCATGGCTAAAAAAATGAGTGTCGCGGTCGTGCTTTCGAATCTTCCCACCGTGGAAACCTGCTGCTGTGATTGCGGATCAAAGACGTTGGCCATACCGAGTCCCATTTGAAAGCCGATGACTGTTCCTGCGAATTCGACGGCCGAAAATAAAAAACGGCCGATCATACCAAGTACCAAGCCAATCAGTAGTTCACTCGCGATCAGCACAAAATAATGGTCAGGACGATCCGGAAAAACTTGTATCGTAGGAATGAAAGGGTAGAGAATCAGCGCCAGCATCAGACTCAACACAATCTTTACTTGAGGCGGCGAAACCGAACTGCCGAAAATAGGCGCGGTAGAGATTATTCCGCTGACACGAACCAGTACCAGAATAAATGCCAATAATTGGCCGGCGTCATAATTCAGCAGATTGGCCATATTGCTCCGGAATTAAAAACTGTAAATTCAGGCACTGTTTTTCGTAACTGATTTCAATCAACACACTTAATACAACTGGAGTCGGTATCCGTGAGTGCCTCTAAGATGTTAGCTTGAGGCTGCATTTACTCTAATGCATGTTTAAGGAATGAGGCTAAATAATTATTCGTCACTTAAAACTTGACTGGTGTAGTCTGCACGTGAAAAAACATTTTGCGCGAGTCGGCTGCGTTCTTCAGTTGACTGGCAATTGATGCACATACGTGTCAAAGGTACTGCCAGCAGTCGTTTTTTTGAAATGTCTTCACCGCACTCTTCGCAGTAACCGAAGTCATCAGACTCCATGCGTTGCAGAGCATTTTCAATTCCTTTTAGTCTGGCTTGCTCCCGATCCTGAAGTAAAAGTTCTAATTCCCGTTCCTGTTCTTCTACAGAAGAATCAATGGCGTCGCCGATATCACTGTGTGTTTTGTTTTGTTTGCCTGTTTTTTCCCGGATGTCCGCGAGAAGTGCCGCCTTTTCTTCCAATAAGAGGCGTTTTATTTCTTCCATGATTACTTGTCTTTCTTATATTTTATGATTTTTGTCAGCCAACTTTTTTATTAGCATAGACAAATTTAAGCAAATTCCAACTGCAAAATCAAATCCAATTACATCTTTTTTTAAGATATATAGCAAAAGATTTTTTTGCAGAAAGCAAAACTGGCCAAAATAGATTTTAGTTTTTCAGTGAATGAGGTTGATTTAGGGTAGATTTACTCAAGTAGAAACAAAATTGTTGAGCCATTTTCTGAGGTGAATCCAAAGTAAAATATCGAAAATTTTTTAGTTGCGAAAATCGAAAAAGTCAGCATTCAGGTCATCGATTCTTTCAACCGCTTTCGGGCATATTCCAAATTCCTGATTGCTCCAGGCATGGGTTGGTTTATCCTCAAAACTGCTTCAAGTGACTCGATTGCGCCTGACCACTCTGGCATTGCCATTCGTGTCAATTCATGTCCATAAAGCGCCCCAAAATGTCTTGGCTCAAGTTCAATGGTACGTAGAACATCTGCATTGCGCTTGCGTCAGAAAAAGCAACTTGTCATAATGACTCCCAAGGTTTTAACAACTAGCATTGTAAAAGTAATTTTTTGTCTTCCCAGCCCTGATTCAGGATCCGGAGACCCGAGCAGTTTTAGCATCATCTTTGTAACAGTTATACAGGATTCCGGAGCTATGCTACACTAGGAAAGACATTGGAGAAGGATAGAATAATGTTAATATGCAGCAGGCCCGGATAAATAAATAAAATGATAAACTGCACAAAAAAATGAGAAGGCTGGAGGAAAATTGCAATATTTGCGGGAAAGCGGTTTCACGTTTTCAGGCATATAAAATGATTTGCGTACACTGTAAAGAAGTTGTCTGCCGACAATGCCTAGTGGATGTTCCAAACGCAAAACCTCAAAGGAAAATTTGTCGAAAATGCGAAGGAGCAAGCAACTGATGCTGTGGCTAGAAAATATGAATTTGAAATTTTTTTTTATTCACGTTTTGTTCTTAAGTGGTGTGCTGCTGTCCGCAATGCCTGTTTCAGCGCAGGAAACTTACCTTGAGGAACTGTTGCCTGGAACAAAAACTTCATTTAAACACTGGGATGTGCAGCGTTCAGAAATCAGTGGATATAGTCATTTTAGCTACGAAGCTGTAACTAGGGATGCTAAAAAGTTCATCGTTGAAACAAACGAAAATACAAAAGCAGACGGAGTAGTTTTTACACGTAAAACTCTCTGGTTTGCCGCAGATTCTGGTGTGCCAGAATGGTATGAGGAAGAAGATCTGCGTAAAGATTTCCGGATAAAAAACACCTATTCCGGACAAATTATGCGTACCAGACTGGAAAAGGCGGGAAAGGTACTGGAGTTCGAAACAAACTTGAGTCAGGAAAATGCTGTTCCTTTTGAAGTTGTGATTTTCTTTCTACGTAAAAATCTACGGCACATTCTGCAGAGCAAAGATTATTCTTTCACCCTCTTTCTACCTCTGCTGGCAATCGAGTTGGAAGAAAAAGGACTTCCACGTTCTATGAGCATGATCCGGATGAAAGTTGAACCTCAGGAGGAAGTCAGCCTTGAAACTCCATTGGGGAAGATGAAGGCACGCAAAATATTAGTTTTACCGAAATCCGGTTTTTTACGTGCGATGCTGCCGCGGGATAAAACACATTTTGAATTTACAATTGCAGTAGCGGCTCCGCATTACCTCCTGCAGTTTACTGCAGGAAAAATCAGACATATTTTGACGCAGCTCAGTCTCACGCAATAAATCGTCATGGATAAACAAAGCCGGCGTGCTGTTGATAAGATTTGTGTCAGAGATTTGATTAGATCAAGCGGACGCTTAATCCGTATATTCTGCTTCGAGTGAACTTCCTGCGTCAATCAGATGCAGCATTTTACGTTTCCAGACAATCCCTTCGCTGGCCCAGCGGATGACAACCCTTACAAATTCACGTCCAAAACCAAGTTTGCGTCCTATATAAAGCAGGTAATCAATTTCATTTGCGCCAAGGACATTGTCCACAGAAATAACTGTGGCCAGGTCAATGAAAATCTTTACCTCAAGTTCACGTGTTGCTCCAGGAAAACGCTCCAGTTGCGGAAGTTTCTGGTCCTTAACCGCCTGCATCATTTTTACAACATCTGCTTGTGACGGTAAAAAAGAGAGGGCACGTTCTAGATATTCAAGTTCCTCGGGAGCAACCGAACCGTCCGCAGTAATCGCACCGCAGATAGCGTTGGCAAGCCACAATTTTTGGTTGTCTTCAAGTAGTTGAGGCTGTAATCCGGATGTTAACTGAAATTCCATATTTGTTTCCTAAGCAGGCATCATGAGCTGTGTGTAATATCTTTACCACTAAACTTGTACCCGAATTTTTCTGAAAATGCAAGAATTTGAGTTTTTTACACCTGTATTTAACCTTTAAAGTTCTGTGATAAAGCAAAAAATCAACTGAGTAAAATTTGTTAGAGTGTAGACAAAATAATCTGCAGTCTTGACAGTAAAGGCTCTTTGATTGATGATCTGTAAGAACTGGTTTATAATTGAAGCTGCAACAAAATGATTTTATAATTGATAATGCTGATTTCAGCAGAAGTAAATAATTAGTAAATTTTTCATGCATAGAATTTCTAAATTCAGCGACATTCCTTTTTTACTACCGGAAAACGGATGAGTCACGCATCAATTTATGTGCTGGACATCAGTGTGTTGCTATACTCTCCGGACGCTCTTTATGACTTCCCGGATAAAGAAGTTGTCCTACCGGTCAGTATCCTTGATGCACTGGATACTTTCAGGCAGGATTTAGGTGAAAAGGGAAGAGCAGCCAATATAGTCAGTAAAATGCTGGATGAATGCAGACAACTTGGTAATTTGGTTGAAGGTGTTTGTCTGCCGAATGGAGGCAAATTAAGGATTGAGCTTGCTGATCCGGAAACAGAAGTAATACCGTACAGTCTGAATTTTCAGAGTTTTTCGAATCGTGTTCTGGCTGTTGCCTGGGTGCTGAGCCAGAAAAATAAGGAAGTTGTCTTTGTTTCACAGAATGAAAATTTACGCACGAGAGCTAATACGCTCAATGTAACAACTATTGCTTATCAAGGACGCAGGAAAGACGATTCAAGTCTATATTCAGGGATACGTCGATGTGAGGTCAGCAAACAAAAATTATGGAACTTGAGTCAACAGCCATTAATTTCAGCGGAAGAAGTAGAGGCGGAACTAGGTGAGAATGTTGATTTTTTCCCAAACCAGGGGCTTCTGCTGAACAACCCTGAGGTTCCGGAAGAAGATGTTTTAGCAATTTATAATCAAGGCAAGAACAAATTTTTAACAGTTTCAAAAGAACAGGGTGTTTGGGGAATACGTCCGAGAAATCCGGAGCAACGTCTTGCGTTGGCACTGCTGAATGATCCAAAGATTTCAATTGTGACTCTCAGCGGAAAAGCAGGTACAGGTAAGACTTTACTGGCTCTTGCAGTAGGTTTACAGCAAATGATGGTAGACAATATTTATTCCCGTATGCTGGTCTCCCGTCCGATTTTTCCAATGGGACGTGATTTGGGTTATCTCCCCGGAGACACTCAGGAAAAACTTGCGCCGTGGATGCAGCCGATTTTTGATAATTTGGAATTACTGATCAATAATACTTCCGCAAAAAAAGGTTCAAAACGTGACTCTTATCATGAATTAATGGAACGTGGAATGCTTGTTGTGGAACCGTTGACATATATTCGAGGACGTTCAATTCCGAATCAGCACATGATCGTGGACGAAGCACAAAATCTGACCCCGCATGAAATAAAAACTATAGTCACTCGTGCAGGCGAAGGTACAAAAATAGTTTTGACAGGTGATCCGAACCAAATAGATAATAAAGATATAAATCTTTCTTCCAACGGATTGAGCACGCTGGTTGAGCGCTTCAAGGATTCACCGCTTGCGGCGCATGTGCGTTTTACAAGTGGTGAACGTTCAGCTCTTGCTGAATTGGCAGCAAATGTTTTGTGAGTAATTCAGTGCTAGAATGCAATAGTTTTGAAAAATAAAAATTGATGTTTTGCAGTAGATTTTTTTATAGAACCAACGAAGCAGCAGTGCGTAAACATAATTTTAACCTGAGTAATTTATGCATATCTTTTTGCTGAAATATTTATTTTGAAACCTTTATCCTTAAATCTTTAATGTCTTTAAACTGGAATCTTGAACCACCATCTCCTTCTGAGTTTGCTGACCGTGAAATCCAATTAACAGGAAGCCATTTGGCGGGAAAGCGTGTCGCTCTGATGATCACCGGAAGTATTGCGGCTTACCGTATGCCGGATCTGATTCGTGATTTTCGCAGAGAGGGAGCGGATGTTGTCGTTTATGCAACTGCAGGAGGTTTACGTTATGTTGCTAAAGAAGCGCTGGAGTGGTGTTCGCAAAATCCTGTCATTGACCATTTTACCGCAGATGCAGAGCATTTGAGCGATTCCACACCTTTTGATGTTTTTGTTGTCGCACCTGCTTCCTACAATACTTTGAATAAGGTGGCACTTGGAGTTGCAGATTCAGTAGTTTCAGCAGCGATCGCGGCAGCTCTTGGACGTATGGAACGTCAGGGAATACCTATCTTGTTTGTACCAACGATGCACGGTGCGATGCATAACAGCATCTTGACACGCTCACTTAAAACTCTGCGGGAAATGGGAGCCACCCTGATTCCACCTCTCCAAACTCACGGAAAAAACAATCTTTCCTCACTGGACTTAATTGTGGCAGCAACGATCAGGTCACTCAGTCAATCTCCACTTAGCGGGAAGTCTTTGCTGATAACCGGTGGGCCAACCCCTGTACCGATTGATAATATCCGACGTATCACCACACGATTTACCGGAGCGCTTTCTATCCAAATTGCTCGGGAAGCGTGGCTGAGAGGAGTAAAGGTTGAGCTTATTCTAGGCAAAGGCAGCCAGCCTTCGCCGGAATATTTAAACGCAAAAAAAGCTGCTACTTACGCGGATTACAAAGAAATTGTGCATGAATCACTGACAAAAAAAGCTGTTGACTGGGGAATTTTTACCGCGGCTGTTGCGGATTTTAAACCGGAAACTGTTTTTGAAGGAAAAATTTCCAGCAAAGTAAAACATTTAAATTTGAAACTGCTGCCGACCGTCAAGCTGATTGATGAGGTGCGAAAGAAATTTCCTGAACTGAAAATGATTACTTTCAAATATGAAGAAAATATTTCCCACGACGAACTGCTCGCAATTGCAAACAAGCGCTTTTCCAAAAAAGGTGGTTCCCAGTTGATCGTTGCAAACCGCAGGGAAGAATTTAAACCAGACGGTACACAGGTGGCATGGTTGCTGGATCCTTCACAGGAGCCTCAAATGTATGTTGGCAAAGATGCTATCGCAAACGCTATTCTGGACAGGATTGAACTTGGTTCGTAAAAAAATCTGTAAGATACTGTTTTCTTACTCGACCTAGAACTTAATGCATTTGACTTCAAAAGTTCAGATGCAACTCTCAACACTCTATATTTTTCCTTTAAATCTAAACTTTCAATTTCTGCTAAATTCCTTATGGTTGACCGCTGGGCAAACACAATTGTACATCCTACCATGGAAGACATCGCTGAATATGTGCCACACAAAATTTCTGCTGACACAATAACTCTCGTTGGTTTTGGGATTGGGATGGTTGCAGTTCCTTTACTCTGGATCAAACTTTATTCCCTGGCTCTGGTATTTATTTTGATCAACCGTTTTTTTGACGGACTTGACGGTGCAGTTGCCCGCAGAAACGGAATTACGAGCTTAGGCGGATTCCTCGACATCACCTGCGATTTTATCTTTTATTCCGCTGTTATTTTAGGATTTGCGTTGGCTGCTCCGGAACAAAACAGCCTGGCTGCAACTTTTTTAATTTTTTCATTCATAGGCACAGGTGCGAGCTTCCTCGCTTTTGCCGCAGTTGCGGAAAAGCACGGAATTTCCTCAGATGCACACGGACAGAAGGCCTTTTATTATTTGGAAGGTTTGGCGGAAGGAACGGAAACGATTTTATTTTACATTATCATTTGTTTGTTTCCCGGGTACTTTCCTGCATTGGCTGTGATTTTCGGCATCATCTGCTGGCTCACTGTTGTCGGACGATTTGGTTCTGCGTATTCATTATTACGCTGAAAGGAGTTTCACAAAAAAGTTTTTTTAGGAAACCCTCACGCATAAATATTGGATTCTTCACAAGTCATTCACTCACTGTTTTACGAATAATTTACGCGGGACATTGGCTAAAGTTTCTGCGCCTGTTTCGGTAATGACAAAACTTTCTGTGATTTCCAGACCCCAATCGTCAAACCAGAGTGCGGGCATGAAGTGGAAAGTCATGTTCGGCTCAAGTACAGTTTTGTCTCCTTTACGGAAACTGACGGTACGTTCGCCCCAGTCCGGAGGATAGCTCAAGCCGATGGCATAACCGGAACGGCTTGTTTTTTCATAACCGAATTTGCTGATGGTTTTGCTCCACGCGGCTTCAATATCTTCGGCAAGATTTCCGGATTTCGCAGCATTCAATGCGGACTCTATTCCTTCCAGCACAGCTTTTTCCACATCAAGATATTTTTGCGGTGGCTTTCCCAGATAAACGGTACGTGAGAGCGGACAGTGGTAACGCTGATAACATCCGGCAATTTCAAAAAAAGTTCCGGAATTGTTGGCAATTGGTTGATCGTCCCATGTCAAATGCGGGGCCGAAGCATCTGCTCCGGTTGGCGTCATCGGTACCATCGCCGGATAATCTCCACCAAAGCCTTGCTCTCCGGAAGTTGAGCTCACTCCGGAAATGGCGGAATGATATATTTCTGCCACCAGATCATTTTTACGCATTCCGGGTTCCATGACCTCCAAAATGCGGGCATGCATTTTTTCCACAATTCGCGCTGCTTTACGCATGTAAACCAATTCCTGCGGTGATTTCACGGTACGCTGCCAATTGACTAAACCAGTTGCGTCCGTCAATGTTGCTCCGGGTAAATTTTTCTGGAGGGATTCAAGACAGGAAGCAGAAAAATAATAATTGTCTTTTTCCACACCAATCGTTTTTTTCGCCAAGCCTGTACCAGACATTCCGGCTTTTCCTTTGAAAATTTCACTCAAATAATCCATTGGATGTTTCTGCGGATTTTGTACATAGTCATCCGGATAACCGATAATATTTTCATGCTGCATGAACACCGTCCGTTTTGCACCATTGGAGTCCATTCCGCGTCCATACCAGAAAGGTTCACCTTCCAAAGTCAAAACCACGCACTGATGTACGTAAAACGACCAACCGTCATATCCCGTCAGCCATGCCATGTTGGAAGGATCTGTGACGATCAGCACTTCAATATTTCTTTCAGCCATACTTTGCCGTACCTTTGCAATACGGACATCATATTCTTCTTTTTCAAACTTGGGCATATTTCACCTTTTTCTTGATGTTATTTATTGATGGAAAAGTAAAAAGACTGAAATCTAAAATTTTCTGTCAAAATTGTTAGTTCTCTCCTTATACTCAATCCCCCAAAATATAATGATCATACAAAATCTGCAAAGAAGACTTCAAATTATCTTCTTTCAACAGATAACAAATCACATTTTCGCTGGAAGGGATGATTTCCGCTTGCAGAACATTTTTGCTTTTTGCAGCAGTTTTGTCAAAGACAACCGAAATCGTAGCCCAGCCTTCTTCCTTCTGCAGAGAGCCCGAAGTTTTTCTGAGCAGCTTTAAGTTGTTTT
>JACNKY010000294.1 GCA_014381795.1 Pseudomonadota bacterium
AGATTTGCCCCTTTTACCAAACGCATCTTTACCGGACTTTCGCCGTTTTTAACACGCTTTTTGTCCCACTTGACTAGTTCCTCCTGACGTAAAAACGAATCGGGTAGATAAGCCTGCAGCACGATTCCAGCTTGTATATTTTTGAATTCCACCTGATCGAGGGTACGCATGAACGCATCCATGGTTAAATCAAGATCATGATAGGATTCCATGTCCAAATTGACAAATTTAGCGCGCCGTGTCCCGTCACTATGCAGGACAGGATTTTCTCCTGCAATCCGGTAAAGCTCGGAAAGCCGCTCACAAATCAAGTCGAGCGCATTCTCAAAACCGAGTGGATGTAGTTGCGCTACGATATTCGAAATTTTGATGGAAATGGTGTGGATGTCCGGATTACGCAACGAGTCTCCGTAATGCTTCAAACGGTTTTGCGCTTCAGCGTCACCCAACACCGCTTCGCCCAGATGATTCAGATTGACCTGCAAGCCCTCAGCCTGCCGTTTTTTTAAATGCGCTGTTAAAATTTCAGTTTCCTCCGGAAGAATTGTACGGCGGGTGTCTTCGCGGATTTTACGTAAAATTTGTGTGTGTGAAATTTGCGGAATGAACTTTCCGAGATGCAAAAATATTTTGAGTAACCATTGCTCAACCTGCGGGAAAAAGCGGGGAATTCCGTGATGCTGCAATAGATAGCTGAATTGATCCACCGCGCGCTCCGGATTTCCGGAGCGGAAACTTTGATCAACCAAATGCATCACTACCGTTTTGTCTGACGGATGATTGAGCAAACGGCGCATCATCTGCTGCTGCTTCAGTTCATCTTTGGTACGGAGAGTGTTGGCGCGGTTTTGCCATTTTTCTGCGAGGGCGAGTGTTGTTTGTAGAATTTCCGGGAGATCCGTTTTCTTCATGGAAGTTATGCCTGATGAACTCGCAAAAAGTCAAAATAACACACTCGTTTGTCATTCCAGCGAAAGCGTGAATCTATTACCCGATCAGCTCGAGGACAAGCATTTAGATACTAACATGTTCTTGGATTACCACTTTCACGAGAATGAAAAGTTTTCAAGACTGCAGCACGCTTAAACGTCTTCCAATTATTTACAAACATGAAACCTTCTTGTACTGATGATGAACTTAGCGTTTCGTTGATCAGAGCATTAAGTTCTTCAACAGGAATACGCCCAATAATTACTGTTTCAGCCAATTAACAACTTTCCAGGCAGTCGGAAGCAGGAGCACGGCCATAGCGATTTTCAGTAAGTCGCCCCCAATGAAAGGAAAAAGCCCATATTCCAGCACAGGTTTATCCCAGCCGATCAGTGTGCCAAGCCATAAAAGTCCGGGCGCATATAGCAGAATATTACCCACCAGCAGGGACACAAATAATTTAAAATAACTGCGGTCAAATCCACGTTCCGCAAACCATCCGCAGGCGGTTGCCGCTAGTAAAAATCCAACAAGATAACCTGCTGTCGGTCCCATGAAAACAATCATTCCACTTTTTCCACCGGAAAATACAGGTAAACCAATTGCGCCCTCCAGCAAATAGAGAGCAACAGTGATTCCACCTAAACGCCAGCCGTAAGTCAAACCAATCAAAAACACCGCAAAGGTCTGCAGAGTAATCGGCACCGGAAAAAGTGGTAATGAAATTTGCGTACAGAGGGTGATCAAAGCAGAACCGGCCAAAGCCAGTAGAGCATAGCGAACAGCCCTTTGAACTTTGCTGTCTGCTTCGCCCAAAAGAAGTTCTGCAGACATGCTAGGATAAGTCATTATTTGAGTATGGAATTTCATTTTGCACCTTTTCTTAAGCTGGATTAGAAATATTTTGGATAGTTTTTTGAGCTGATGTGTTACACGGTTTAGAGTTTAACAATAAATTTGGGAAAAGTGAATTCGTTTTTCGCTTTCAGTTTCAAATCAATTAAGTATTTAAGCGGCCGAAAAAATAAGACGCTAGTTGTTATCTGCCCATGGATCAAGGCTGTTTTCTCCAAGAGTAATATCGATAACTGCCGGACGGTCTGAGTTTAGTGCAGCTTTGAAGGTTTTGGCAAACTCCCCATTCTTACTGACACTGAATCCTTCTGCGCCCATAGCTTTTGCTATTGCAGAGAAGTCTATTTTACCGAGACCTGTGCCAACAGCGCGGCCTGGGAATTCACGATTTTGATGTCTCCGAATTGTGCCAAAATTATTATTATTAAATACAAGTACTACCAAACCTGCCAGCTTTAATCTGACCGCGGTTTCGAGCTCACTCATCGTCATGGCAAATCCGCCGTCTCCGGCAAAAGCAATTGCGGGAGCTTGTGGCCTTGCCAATCTGGCTGCAATGGCAGCAGGTAAAGCATAACCCATCGCACCTGTTGTAGGGCCAAAAAAAGTGCGTGGTTTGTTCCACTTATAATAACGTATCAGCCAACTGCCAAAGTCTCCCGCGTCACAAGTAATACTGGCATCGTCAGTTAAAATGTTCAGAATGTCATGATATATTCCTTCAAGATCAATTGTCCCATCTTTAAAACCAATCCTGTTGCCGCGCGGAGTGGTCCGCTTTGTATAATATTCACACCAATCTGCTATTTGTTTTTGTCGCGCTTTTGACGGTTTAGCGTGCTTTGAGTTCTTCAAAGCCTCTTCAAGCTTGTCCATTGCTTCACCTGCATCGGCTACGAGGGCGAGATCGGCCCCAAGCCAACTTCCTCCTGTTACTTCGGGAGATTGATCAATATGGATAAGCTTTTGTGAAGTTGACGGTGATGAATAACTTAAGGTAGTAAACTCGTCAAGCCTGGCACCAATGGCTATTATCAGGTCTGCGTTCTTCAAGGGTTCCGAAAGATCATTGGAAACCGATGACAGATTAAGCCCACCCATATAAAGTGGATGTTTGTTAGGAAATGCATCGAATCTTCTCCAAGCCGTAAAAACAGGTATGCCAAGACATTCTGCGAAGTGGATCAGCTTGTCTGTCGCGTTTGCCCGTAATAAGCCTTCTCCAGCCACAATACATGGTCGTTCCGCATCTTCAAGCATGGCAACAGCTTTTGCAATTCCTTTGCTTGAAGGAGCTGGAGAACCCAAGGTTGAGCTGCGCCAAACAGAATGCTGTGCAGTTGAACTCCTGTCGATATCCTCCGGCAAACTAATCACCACTGGTCCAGGACGTCCTGAATTAGCAATGTGGAAAGCTTTGTCTACTATCTCAGCTACTCGATCAGCCCGATTAAGTTCCACCGCCCACTTGGCAACAGGACGTGTGAACTCAACTATATCCAATTCCTGAAAAGCTTCACGCTGTCGTACCTTTGTCGGAACTTGTCCTACGAAGACTACAAGAGGTGTGGAATCCTGTTTTGCTGTATGAAGAGCAATTGACAAATGTGTCAGACCCGGACCACGTGTAACCATACAGACACCTGTCTTCGAAGAAGCCTTGGCATAAGCTTCTGCCATGATACCTGCACCTTCTTCATGTCGTGCTGAAACCAATAGAGGCTTTGCCGAGCCATAAAATGAGTCCATGGTCGCGAGATAACTCTCACCGGGAACACAAAAAACGAAATCGATTTCACGGATCTTAATAGCCTTAAAAATAGCTTCGGCAACTGTCATTGTTCAGGAATTCCTTTCAATGGTTTTAATGATATTTATACGTTTTGTTTTCAACTATAATCAAAAAAGATGAGCATGTAAAAAGTCCAATAACCGTGTCATTTCGAGCGAAGCGAGAAATCTTACATAAGTTATTGAGCTAATATATTAAGATTTCTCCCTACGGTCGAAATGACAAATTGTAGAGTTTAGATTATTAATAGACAATCTTTTTTGACAAAGCATAAAAGTAAATTTTGGCGATAGTTTGTATCTTTTGGCTTTTATTGAAGAGGACTATTCACCATAATGAGTCTTAGCACGCACAACCACGACAACAAGTTCAGCCTCATGAATTGAATATACAATCCGATCTTTGTATGACAAACGTACTGAATAATAGCCTTCAAGGTCGCCGATTAAAACTTTACCACTAAATGGGTTAACGGCAAGACGATTTCGGAGAATATCTTGGAGCTTTGCTTTAAGTTTAGGAGATAATTTTTTGATATCTTTCTGAGCAAGTTTGGTGAAACGAATCCGGTAACTCACTGTTTTTCGCCGAAAACTTCTTCATAAGATAAAGTTTCGCTCTTTTGTTCCTGAAGACGGGACTGCTCAAAGTCTTCTCTAAATCCTGGAGTAGAAAGCAGTGCAAGTGTTTCATTGAGGCTGTCATATTCCTGCTCTGAAATTAAAACCGCTCCGCCTGATCGATGATTGATGCGGAATATTTCATGTTCATCGTTAGTTTTTTTTATCAGCTCAAAAAAGTTTTTTCTTGCGTCTGTTGCCGTCAGTGTAGTCATTATTTCCCCTTTCAATAATTAAGATGTACTGAAAATGGTACCATTGTATTTTTTGTGCGTCAAGTCCTGTTTAAAAAGGATAACCCACAAAAAATGTGGTCTCACCGCCTTCTTTTCCAAAACCGCGGTCGATACGGACAATGATGGTATTAAAGATAAATCTTGTTCCTGCACCGTATGAGGAACGCATATTTTTCCACAAGCTGGCTTTATCCGGTGAGACTGTCCCTTGTTCGTAGAAAAAAGCTAACTGAAGTCCGGCGAAGGTTCCTTTTTCCAGGATGAAATTGAAAGCTTCCTGAACTTCATGCACATACCAGCGAAATTCAGCACCCCGGAAATTTGTGTAACTGTCATAAAAACGGTTGGTACTATAGCCACGTAAACGGTTGGTTCCGCCGAGTGAAGTTGCTTTGCCGTTTTCTGCTTCGGCCACCTGCCGTGCATAAAGTTCGTCAAGAATCGCCTGACAGCCGGGCTTTAAGACGTTGTCACAGACAAATTGGCTTTGGTCAATCGTGCCTTTTTTGATTACTGTTGAAGAGCCAAAAAACTGGTTCAGCACTAAAACACCTTTACCTTCAGCTAAAACCGGAATGTATCCGGAAAGGTTGTAGTCTTCCTGAAAATATTCAGAGTTGCCCGATCTTGTAGAAGGTTGCCCCCACTTTTCGTACTGAAAACGGTAACCGATTCTCGGGTCACGTCGGTTATCAGTATCGTCCAGGTAAAGTCCGAAGCGGTAACCTCGAGGGCTTTCTATAATTCCGGCATTCTGCGTATTATAAAAAGTTCCATTTGGATCGACTAAACCGTAAGGTTTGACGGAAGCATCACTGTATGCGTAATAGAACTCCAACTGATTTTCTAAAACATTGACAGAAAGTTCACCTCCGGAAGCATCCACATTACTGGCCAGCAGATAATACATACTGTCCGGGTCAGAATCTATTCCACGCTCACCCTCAGGCCAGCCTGCGTTACGGATTTTTGTTGAGAACCAAGTGAAGGTAAGATGGTTGGTAAACAGCGGAATATCGAAAATAGAGAAAATATCAATCTGAAAGTCATCATCAAAATATTCAGCTTTTCCTCTAAGACTGATGGCGGTGATGTCAGATTCACTGCCTCCAATTCCTGAAACAGTACCACCCAATCCATAAAAATCCTGAACTCCCGGAATACTGCCTACCACCGGATAGACAAACCAGGAAAGCTCGGATTCAAAAGTTTTACGTCTTTCAAATAATATGGCGGAAGCAGTAGAAGACCAGCAAAATAAAAACAGCAAAGCAAACAGTCCGCGGCGAAACAGAGGAGTCATTTTTTATATTATGCGCAATTTTCAGTCTGAAGTCATGATAAACTGCGGCATACCCATACAGTTGTGATAATGGGGACGGTAACGTTCGGTATCATAAAAACGTTCTACGTCAATTTTTTTCTCATATTCAGTCACCACTTCAAAAGGTACGTGATCATAACGGCCGTTTTTCAAACAAACCATTCTACCACTTTTTCCTTCCATGATCAGATCCATCGCCAGGTTACCGTATGCCATGGGAACAATTGAGTCTATGGCGTCCGGTTGACCGGAACGTGTCATGTAACTCATTCTTTGATTGATGGTGTGAATAGTCTCTCCTTTGTTATATTTAGGAGCTCTTGCGACGATTTCCGCACTGACCATATCACCTATTCCGCCAAGTTTTTTATGACCGTATGCGTCCGTTTCCTGGTTTGAAAAAATCATATCGGCGCCTTTAAACATCGCTCCTTCTGAAACCAGTACGACCGAGTAATTACTTTCATTGTCACGGCGGTCTTTAACGAGTAATTCCGTTAATCTTTCTACATCAAATTCAAATTCCGGAATCACACAACGGTCAGATGCTCCAGCCATTGCCGGTACTAATGCAGTATACCCCGCGTAACGTCCCATCACTTCAATCACCAGAATTCTTTCATGTGAACCAGCGCAGGTACGCAGTTGGTGAGCGAATTCAATTGTACGTGTAACACAGGTACTGAAACCGATGCAATAATCTGTACCCGGAACATCGTTGTCCATCGTCTTCGGAATACCGACACAGCGAACACCTGCTTTGTGGATACGTAGACCATAACTGAGAGTATCGTCACCACCAATCGGCACAAGATATTCAATACCGAGGTGTTCCAGATTTTTAACAATTTCTGCGGTTAAATCATTTTCTTCCGCATTATATTTGTCACGCATATTTTCGGGGACTTTATCCCGTGAGACTTTGCTGGGTTTTGTGCGTGAAGTGTGAAGAAATGTTCCACCTGTACGTGCGATTTTCTGCACATTTTTTTCAGTCAGTATCTGGCAAAATTCTTGATCTTCCAATGCTTTTGTACGGTCAATTTTCATGATTCCTTCCCAACCGTTACGCAGACCGACGACTTTGTAACCGTTACGATTTGCACGAATAGTTGCTGCACGGATTGCTGGATTCAGTCCCGGAACATCTCCGCCGCCGGTTAAAATTGCAATAGTTCCTTTATTCTTTGAAGACATGTTTCTCCTTTTTTATAAATTTTTTCTATATAACGCTACATATTTTTCTGCAGCGGTTTTCCATGTAAATCTTTGTTCCATCGCAATATCGACCATTTGCTTAAAATGTGTCGGACGTTCAAAATAAGTTTTAACTGCCCAGCCAACGGTGTTGCTGACTGCTTCAGACGTTGGCTCATCAAAAATAAAGCCGCTGCCGCGCCCGGAACTTTCGTCAGACTGCATCACAGTATCCTTCAGTCCTCCAACCTTTCTCACAATCGGAAGGGTTCCATAACGCAAACTGTACATTTGATTCAAACCACAAGGTTCATAAAGTGACGGCATCAAAAACATGTCACTGCCTGCTTCGATCAAATGCGCCAAATCATTGTTGTAACCGTTATACCAACCAAGTTTTTTTGGAAACTTCTGCTGCAGTTGATCAAAAGCGTTTGCAATCCAAAGTTCCCCGCTGCCAAGCACAATCACCTGTGCGTTCAAACCTAGAATTTCCGGCATTGCAGGCATCAGATAATCAAAACCTTTCTGCATGGTTAAACGGCTGACCATTCCAATCAAAGGAACTGATGCTGATTCCGGAAAGCCGAAAAGCCGTTGCATTTCCAGTTTGCACTGCTTTTTTCCTGCTAAATCGGCTGAACTGAAATTGGCTGGCAAATGCGGATCTGTTTCAGGATCCCACTCATCATAATCACAACCGTTCAGGATACCGGAAAATTTTTCTCCTTTACTTAAATAGGTATCATACAGTCCGTGACTTCCTAGCGGTGTTTTCATTTCTTCTGCATATCCCGGACTTACAGTGTTCACCTGATCGGCAAAGTTAATCCCACCTTTGAGTAAATTCAAATTACCGTGATCCTCAAACATTTCCAGCACAAAATTTTCCAGAGGAATTCCCAGTGAGTGCCGAAAAATTTCTGGAGCATCGCCTTGATATCCTGCATTGTGAATGGTCAGTACGGAACTGCTTTTGAGAAAGTCCTTATTTTCCAACTGAGCCTGTTTGAGGTAAAACGGCACCAGCGCTGTATGCCAATCGTTGGAATGAAAAATGTCCGGTGTCCAGTCCAGCGCGCGGCAGATCTGCAAAACCGCTTTTGAGAAAAAACCAAAACGTGACGCATTGTCCGGATAAGCGTGCAGTCCATCATCATAATATCCATGCCTGAAAAAATGATGCTCGTGCTCAATAAAATAAACAGGCAGACTTACAGTTTTACCGTCAACCGTACCTTCGAGCTCTTTGTGACGTACCGCACACCAAATTTCCTCACTGCCCATGGGCACGCCCATGGAAGGAATGATCGTGCTGGTTTTATGCTTTTCTGGAATAAGACGATAAAATGGAGTCACAATCCGGACATCATGTCCGAGACTTTTCAAATGTAAAGGCAGGGCACGTGCTACATCAGCCAGACCACCGCTTTTGGAAAAACCCTCAACTTCAGACGAGGCAAATATAATACGAAGAGTTTCAGACAACTTCTGCACCTTTCGGAATGACAATAACTCCGTTTTCTGTTACTACAAATCTTTTTTTATCTGCCTCAAGATCATAACCAATTTCAGCTCCAGGTGCGATTATAACATGCTTATCGATGATAGTTTTCTTGATTTTAGCGCCGCGTCCTATATTCACATTGTTCATAATTACTGAGTGTTCAACATGGGCGAAGCTATGAATACGAACGTTGTAGCCAACTATAGAATTTTCTACCAGAGCACCGCTGATAATGGCACCGGATCCGATCATTGAATTGATCGCGTGACCCGTACGTAAATCACTGAAATGAACAAACTTAGCAGGAGGCAACGGAGGTATGTAAGTCAACACAGGCCATTTTTTGTTATAAAGATTAAAATGAGGATACACACCTACTAAATCCATGTTTGCTTCCCAATATGTATCAAGAGTACCTACGTCTTTCCAATAACCCTTTTCTTCTTTTTCAACACCCTGAATGTGATTTTTACTAAAATCGTAAACAAAAACATCTCCAGCGGGAAACATTTTTGGCAGGATGTCTATGCCAAAATCATGGTTGGAATTTTCATCTTTTGCATCTTTCTTCAATTCATCAACCAGTGGAGCTCTTTCAAAAATATAATTTCCCATTGAAGCCAACACGTAGTCAGGATTCCCCGGAATTGTTTTGGGCAAGCTTTTGGGTTTTTCAACAAAACCCGTCATACACCATTTTTCATCGACTTCGATAATTCCAAAATTATGCGCTTCCTGAATCGGTACCGGAATAGCCGCGACAGTCAGTGCCGCTTTCCGTTTTAGATGAAATTTCAACATCTGCCTGATATCCATGCGGTAAATATGATCTCCACCAAAAATGCAAACCTGATCAGGATC
>JACNKY010000302.1 GCA_014381795.1 Pseudomonadota bacterium
AGGTTTCTGATGTACTTAGGGTGTTTTGTTTTGAGCAACCACGCTGCACAGCAAATTGATCAAATCCCTGGTTTGGTTCTTGAAAGAAGATGTATCAAGCCCTGTCTTAATAATAACCAGACTGTCTAAAAGCAATTTTGATTCGCCTAATTGATTGGAAATGTTGACCAAGTGCTGAATAAGGATGAAACGGTCTTTATCTTTAGACTGCTGGAACTGTTCGAACAGTAGTTTGTAATTTGCCAGATTAATGTAACGCTGTGCCTCTGCGTAATCAGCGGAGTGCACTGGTATCTTGGACAATGCAACTATGGTAAGCTGATATTTTTTTTGTTCAAAAGCCGCCACACCTTTTTTGAGAGGGACCTTCCGAATCATCCAGACTGCTTGTGGATAAAAAGGGGAACTTGTGTCAACTTCGCGAAAATGAACCTTTGCTTCTTCGTATTTACCTTCAGTAAAGGCTTTTTTACCGGATTCATACGCTTCATTTGTTTGTTCGGTATTTTCTCCAAACCAACTACAGCCAGTTGTTCCGGCAGCAATCAGGATTCCTATAAAAAAACTTAGTAATTTATTGTTTCTTTCCATAATTATTATCAGCTTTGATTTTTTCCAGCGGCGTCTTTTTGCCTTTTTTTTGCCAGCAGTTGCACGGTCAAACCTATAGTCAGTATCAACCCTGCGAGAATCAGATAAAAAATACTCCACGAAAAAGCTTCTTTGAAAACCACCAAAAAAACGATGATGACCAACAGCAGTGTTGGGATCTCATTAAAGAGCCGGAACTGTTTACCGCTCCAGCCGCATTTTTCGTGCAGCAGTTTTTTTCGCAAGTGACCACACCATAAATGATAAAGCACCAACAGGACTACCAATCCTATTTTTGTGAGAATCCAAGTTGGCAGTCCCCACTCCATCAACATGACGGATCCGAAGAAAATTGTGATGCACAGGCCGGGCCAAGTAATTCCATAATAAAGCCGCTTTTCCATTAGTGCGAACTGCGCTTTCAAAGCCCCGCGCTCTGGTTCCGCACGCTCATCCGCCTCACGGTGATAAACAAATAAACGGCCTAAATAAAACAGACCCGCAAACCAAACAATAACTCCAATTAGATGCAGGGCTTTGAAATAAAGTAATGACATGAGAAAAGTATTGGGTTTTGGTTGAGTGTCTTATTTTTGTTTTTTTAAGCAGGAGCAGGAACTGTTAAACCAAGATTATTTAGTTGTGTTTGAATGTTTGGTTCGTGCAGCAAGCTTATAAACTGTCTCACTTCAGGACGATTCAAGCGCTTTTGCGGAATGATAAAATCATATTCCTCATCCTGCATTGGAAAAAAATTCAGGCCTGAATCTTCAGCTACTGAGCGGATCGCAATCCCCCAATCCGCGCGTTTTTGTGCAATTGCTGCTGCTACAGAATTGTGTGATTTTGCTTCCTGGAAAAATCCTGAAGGCTGCTGCTCCGCTAATAGCCGATCGAGCAAAACCCTTGTGCCGCTGCCCAGATTCCTGTTGATCATACGTACGTTTTGATCTCCCATCAATTGCTGAATCGTCTCTTCAAAATTTCGTTCTATTAAAGCAAAACGTGAATCATCTTTACGAAACAACAAACCCTGACTACGGCGGTAGCCTTTATGTAGATGAAGTTCTGCTGTTAACAGATGACTGTTATATTGATCTGAAGCTTCATGCAGCAAATGCGTTCCAGCCAAGTCACACTCTCCCCGCTGTGCCGCAAGCACACCACCCATGCTTCCTACTGCAAGAAATTTGCAGGAAATACCACGCTTCTGCATTTCTCCAATCAAAAAATCAAGTCCGACACAATGGCTGCCGATGATCATCAAATCAGAAGGCCGCGCTGTTTCTCCAAGTAAATGGATGGTTGTTTCTTCGCCGGCTTCCAGCATTTCGGTGTTGCGTGGAATTTCCATAAAACCATCTGCCCTCGCAAAACCTGTGATGGAACCTGAACCTTTTCCTGTCGAATATGCACTGAATCCATCCTTGTTACGTACCAGATGAACAAGATTAAATTCGGTGCGCCCTTTGTCGGAATTCAAACGCAGCGGAACTTTTGCCTGAACATGAGCGTTGCGTTCCGGAGCCAGTCCGGCCAGTTTACGCAGAACCGGTGCAATGAATTTGCTGAAGGTAAATGTCGAAGATGTGGGGAATCCTGGTAGGATGGCCGCAGGAGTTCCTTCAAGTACGGCGAGGCAAAGCGGTTTTCCGGGTTTGAGTGACACCCCGTGTACCAGAACTCCGGGGTCGTGGAACTTTTCAAACACACGGTAATTCAAATCACCTTCGCCTTTTGAAGTGCCTCCGGAAAGCAGCACAAAATCAAATTCAAGTGCTTGTCGCAGAACTTCTTCCAGTTGCACTTCGTCATCCGGAACAATTCCAAAGCGCACAGCTTCGCAACCTAATTCTTCCACAGCATGGGCAATTACGGTTGAGTTTGAGTCATAAACTTTCCCCATTTCCATTTGCTCTCCGGGAGCAATCAGTTCATCTCCGGTGGAAATCACAGCTACTTTGGGACGTTTCCACACCTTGACTTTTGCTTCGCCCAAAGCCGCCAAAGTACCGGTTTCACGATAACCCAGGAGCTCTCCAATCCGGAGTACCACTTCACCCGCGCCAATATCCGAACCAGCCAGTGAAACTCCGGAGTTCGGTACAATTGGTTTAAGCACTTGAATTCGGTTTCCTCCGGGAGCTGTTTTTTCAAGCGGAAAAGTATTCTCAATCATCACTACACCGTCTGCGCCTCGCGGAAGTACTCCACCGGTTGAGATTGTGGTAGCTGTTCCCTGTGCAACATCTTCCTGAGGCACAACACCGCAGGCTAGAATTTCCAGATTCAATTTTAGTAAAACCGGAGCTGTTTCCTGTGCGCCAAAAGTGTCTTCCGCACGCAGCGCAAATCCGTCAAAATTACTGCGGTCAAAATAAGGTACGTTATGCTGTGCCAGAACATCACACGCTAAAATTCGACCATGAGCCTCTTCCAGTAGCACCAATTCTTCGCCCAGTGGCTGAGGCTGAACCGCTTCCCAAAATCGCTCTTCGGCTTCCTCTGCCGTTGCTAAATTTAAAAATTGTTGCTGTTTCATTTTGAAAATTTAATTTGCCACATTCGGATTTGCTGCAGAAAATCAACTTCAAGTAGTTGAATGAGCATGCAGGATTGTTTCAGCAAGTTCCACAAATCCGGCAGCGGTTCTATCTTTTGTGATCCAGCGAGGTTGCTGTTCCAGATTATCAGCGAAGTCCAAAACATTGGCAACGCCGACAGAATTTTCAAAAAAGCCGAACATAGGTGCGTCATTCGGTGAGTCTCCGCAAAAGACAACTATATCCTGAGCAGAATCCATCTCAGTCTGGAGGCATTCAGCAAGAAAAATTCTTGTCATTGCGAGTTTGTCGTAATCCCCGAACCATCCGTTGACGTGAATGGAACTGACTTTTGCAATCGCACCGGCTTGTTCAAAGATGTCAACAATCTGCTTAACCGCAGATTTTGAAAGTGTTGGGACATCCTCACAAAAATCAATCGCGAGATCCGCTTCACGGTATTTTTGATCTGAGGCAACAGCGCAGCCTTCTACTTTAGCCAAAATAATCTTCCTGAGTTGCTCCAGCCGTTTTCTGTCAGAGGCTCTTGCGCTTTCGTCTTTCCAGTAACGCTGTTTCAATTTTCGATTGACTGAATCATAAACGAAATAGAAGGCTCCGTTTTCACCAACAACACCGTCCACTGGCCACATTCGAGCAATATGGTCACACCAGCCGGCAGGTCTTCCTGTTATGGGAATCACTTTTAATCCGGCTTGCTGAAGACTTTCCAGGGCTTGATAACTTTTTGCAGGGAGACGACCGTTTTCGGTCAAGGTATCGTCAATGTCGGTCAGGACAAAGCGGATTTTACGGAGTGCATTTTGAGTGAAATCAGCAAGAGGTTGCATGTCAAACGCTGTTCAAATGATGGCGTGACGTACCTTGGCTGAGATCCATTCGCTGAAGATGACTGCCATTAAAATTAGAATCAGAATAAGTGTAACTTGCGGCCAGGCCAGAACATTGAGGGAGGCATTTAACTGAAGGCCGATACCTCCTGCCCCAACGAGACCAAGCACAGTGGATTCGCGAATGTTAATGTCCCAGCGGAAAACAGTGATGCCGGCAAAAGCCGGAAGTATCTGTGGGACAATTCCGAAAACAAGTGTCTGCAGTCCGCTTGCGCCTGTAGCAGAAATTGCTTCAACCTGATTTTTATCTATTTCTTCAATTGCTTCATAAAGCAGTTTAGCAATGAAACCGATGGAGCGTAAACTAATCGCAACAATGCCGGCAACCACTCCTGGGCCAATGATGGAAACGAGCAGAAGAGACCAAATCAAGGAGTTGATTGAGCGTGAAGAAACTATGACCAGCAAAGCAAGCGGCCGCACGAATTTTGTACTCGGTGTGGTGTTTTTGGCTGCCAAAAATGCAATCGGAATTGCCATCACAATCGCCATCATGGTGCCGATTGTTGCGATATTCAGGGTGTCCCAGAGCGGTTCCCACAATTCGTTGATGTAACTCCAGCGAGGAGGTATCATCCGACCGCCGATATCAGCGGCAATTCTTGGGGCATCCCAGACAAAAAACCAGGTTGTGCTTTCAGAAACTATCTGCCAGCAGTACACGAAAAGTGCAGTTCCAAGCAACCAAATGAACCATGAAAGAAGTTGCTGGTTGCGGTTTCTGAGCTGCCAGACTTTTGGTGTGGAAGAAAGTGTTTCAGCCATCATTGCACTCCCGCACGGATGTAACCGGAAATATATTCTGAGAGCATGACGATGCCAATGATCAAAATTAGAATAGCTGCAGCTGTGTCATATTCGTAACGGTCAAAGGCTGTGTTGAGTGTCGCACCGATTCCTCCTGCACCTACCAATCCTACAACCGCGGATTCACGAAAATTTATGTCAAGTCTGTAAAGCGAAAGTCCTATTAAACGCGGCATAATCTGTGGCTGAATTCCGAAGTTAATCCATTGCCACCAGGGTGCGCCCGTTGCTTTTACCGCTTCTGCCTGGCTTCTGTCGATACTTTCAATATCTTCCGCAAGCAATTTGGAAAGGAAGCCGATTGTCGCAAAAGAAAGCGTGAGCACTCCGGCCAGTGGTCCAAAACCGAAAATCGCCACAAAGAGGATGGCAACAATGATTTCCTGAAAACTACGTGAAAGCGCAATGATTCCTCTGCAAAACAAATAAACAGGTAAAGGTGCGAGATTACTGGCTGCGCCAAAACCGATAGGAATTGAAATAGCGATGCCGATTGCAGTCGAAGTAACTGTCATCACCAGACTTTCAATCATACCTTCACTGATATCAGTCCAGCGTCCAGCGAAGTTTGGATTCATGAAACCATAAACAAATTTTGCTCCACGGTCGAGTCCGGCATAAATACGGCTCCAGTTTATTTCAAGTGATCCGACGGACAAGTACAAATAGAGCACAATTCCAAGCAGCAAAGCCCAGCGTAAAAGCGGATTTTTAATCAAGGGCGGAGGGCTCCATGATTCTGGAAGTGCCACGGATTGAAGTTCGGAAACTCTGGAATTTGGTGATGTTGGTTCGATACTCATTTTACATCATTTCCGCCATGTGTTCTGCAGAAACTGATTCGTCTTCAACTTCTGAATCAGTACTTTTTTTTGCTTTACGTTTCCGTACTGCAGTCCAATCTTCTTCCCCATAAATTTCGGTCAGCACATCAGGTTTTAAATCATCCGGAGAACCGTCGTAAACGATTTTACCTTCTCGTAAACCGACGATACGTTCGGCAAACATCTGCGCCAAAGCCACATCGTGAATATTAATGATTGCCGCGAGTTGCTGTTCTTCACATAATTCTGTGATGAGCCTCATAATCTGTCGTGAGGTTTTTGGATCAAGACTTGCGGTTGGTTCATCAACCAGCAAAATATCCGGATTTTGAATTAAAGCACGAGCGATACCGACTCTTTGACGTTGACCTCCGGAAAGTTCATCTGCGCGTTTGTTGACCATCTTTTCCAGCCCAACTTTTTCTAATAGTCTGAACGCTGCCTGAACATCCGCTTGCGGAAATTTCCGCAAATAACTTCGCCAGAATCCAACATATCCCAGTCGTCCGGACAGTACATTCTCCATGACAGTCAGTCGTTCAACGAGGGCATATTCCTGAAAAATCATACCCATGTTCCTGCGGGCTTTACGTAATTTTCCGGAACGCAATTTTACGATATTTTCGCCATTGAGCCAGATTTCTCCTGATGTTGGAGTTTCAAGCCGATTTACGCAACGGATCAAGGTGCTTTTTCCTGCACCGGAAGGTCCGATGAGTGCCATCACCTGACCCTTTTCAACTTTCAGGTCCACGCCATTTAAGGCAACGTCACCAGTCTTATATTTTTTTACGAGTTGTTTTATTTCAAGCATATAGTTTTTTTATCACGCAGGAGCGTGTTCGGTTCCAATAGAAAAATTCCGGTAGCGGATCCTCCATTGGAACCGATGAGGTAATTATTTGCAAGCGTAAGAAACACCGTTTGCTTTGTCAATGGTACGAATAACAGCCCAATGTGTTTTATAGCTGATTGGAATGAACTGCCCTTCTTTGGATTTTGAAAATTCCTCTTTCAGGGAAGTCGGCACCATCTTCTTCTGTGCCCAGTCTGGCTTGTCCCACTGGAAGCTGAAGAAAGCTGCTTGGATTTTCGCCTTCAATGCTGGATTCAGATTGTGTGCATATCCAAAACCTGTAGTCGGGAAAGTCTGTGACTTGTAAATGGTAATCACGTCCCCTTCTTTGATCACACCTCTTTTGATCATCCGTGATTTAACAGAGTTTGCAATTGAAGCTGCCACATAATCCTTGTTTGCAACACCAAGAATTGAGTTGTCATGTTTACCGGAGTAAACCGGCTCAAAGTCCCGGTCTGCAATCATATCGAATTTGCTCTTCAAAATCGCAGACGGAGCTTTTTTACCGGAATTCGAAGTTGGAGAGGTGAAAGCCAAAGTTTTTCCACGGATGTCTTCTACTTTATTGATGCCACTTCCGGGATAGGTGATGATTTCCATCTCATAGCCGAAATGCCCAGTTAAACTGGCCATAATTGTAAAAGACTCAAATCCTGCACAATTGACTGCAAGTGGATTAGAACCTGTGTTGAATCCAGCAATGTGTAAGCGTCCGGAACGCATGGCTTCTATTTGAGCAGCATTGGACTGTACTGGAAAAAAGACTACTTTCTTCCCAGTAACACTTTCCATGTGTACTAGAAAATCGGCCCATACTCCTTTGTATACTGCTGGATCTTCGACCGGAGTGTAGGCAAAAATCAAAGTGCTAGGATCCACCAATTTGCTGGGATCTGTCGGCGTGTCTGCTACCAAATCGCCGTTTACGTCACAGTAGCGCTTGTCTAAATCTCCGCGAGGACACTCTGCTGCGAATGCCGGTAATGCCAGCAATCCCAACAAACTCGTACTCAGGATAAATTTTTTGAATAAGATTTTCATTTTACTTTCCCTGTTTTTTGAGTTAAAAAAAACGGCATTTCAGTGATTAATACTGAAAATGTCGATTTGACGAAAAATTTAAAATATCCTCCCTTGAAACATTAGTCAACACTTTTTATTTTTGAAATGTGAATTGACATCTCTTCTTGCAAAAGATACATATATGGTACTTTAAAGAAACTTCTTGATTTATATGTGTAAAATAGTTTCTATTATATAGCATAATCTGTATAAGTAGTATCAAAGCACTTCGTAATTTTACCAGGTAGTTTTCCTGGTTATGTGATTTTAGTACTTTAGTATGCTTAGAGTCGCCATTGCACGGCGTGTTGTTTGAACCATGCGTAGAATGTGTCGGCCATGCCCAGTACTGATAGTCATATAAATAAAGATAAAAGCACTTAGGCTCAAGAAACATCTACTAAACTTGTAGTTGCTAGCATAATTTGTCTATAGTTTACTGAGCAACTATAGTAAGTGAGGAACTAAAGTGACAGAAACAGCAAGCATAGAAAAAAAGCTGGATACGATTCCTAAGTTATTGTTGGACCATGCAAAGCAAAGAGGAAATAGTTCTGCAAACAGGCACAAGGATTTTGGAATTTGGCAGTCATGGACATGGTCGGAGGTAGCCGAAGAGGTACGTAACCTGGCTTGTGGACTGGCAAAACTTGGTTTTAAAAGAGGCGACAAACTTGCAGTAATCGGCGATAATCGACCGCGTCTTTACTGGTCTATGGTTGCTGCGCAGGCCTTAGGTGGAATTCCGGTTCCGCTTTATCAGGACTCTGTCGCAGAAGAAATGGTTTATGTGCTGGAAAATTCAGATGCTAAATTTGCAATCGTACAGAACCAGGAACAGACCGACAAACTTCTTGAAATAAAAGACCGTTTACCGCACCTCGAGTATATTTGCTACGAGGAACCCCGCGGAATGCGTGACTATACGCAAGAATTTGTCTTCTACTATAAAGATGTACAACAAACAGGACGTGCTTTTCACGGTGAAAATCCTGATTATTTTCTTCAAGAACTTGAGCAGGGTCAGGGTAGTGACATTTCCATCTTCCTCTATACTTCCGGAACTACTGGCAAGCCAAAAGGAGTAGTTCTAACTGCAGACAATCTCATCATAACGGCACGCAACAGTATTGATTTTGATAACCTCACCGCTGATGAAGAGGTGCTGGCCTACCTACCAATGGCCTGGGTAGGTGACAACATCTTTTCTTTAGCGCAGGCTTACGTCATTGGTTTTTGTGTGAATTGTCCTGAGAATCCTGAAACTGTGATGACGGATCTCAAGGAAATCGGCCCTACCTATTATTTCGCCCCGCCGGCAATTTATGAAACTGTACTGACAAAAGTAATGATACGCATGGAAGACGCAGGTAAAATTAAACGCTCCATGTTTAATTATTTTATGGAACTGGCGAAATCTGTCGGAATCCGGATTCTGGACGGTAAAACGGTATCATTCGCAGAAAAATTACTTTACAGCATCGGGCAAATTCTGGTTTATGGACCTTTAAGAAATAACCTAGGTTTAAGCCGAACCCGACTTGCTTATACTGCAGGAGAAGCAATTGGCCCTGAAATATTTGAGTTTTTCCGTTCACTGGGAATCAATATCAAGCAACTTTACGGACAGACAGAAGCCTCTGTTTTTATCTGTGCTCAGCCTGACGGTCAAGTAAAAGCAGATACTGTAGGAACTGCATATCCTG
>JACNKY010000290.1:0-5500 GCA_014381795.1 Pseudomonadota bacterium
AATCATAATAGCTGTAGGAAAATACTCCTGACGGATCCAAATGACGTTTAAGCCTTTGAGTCAATGAATAACCGCTGGCAACACCGAAATCACCCAAATCCTGCAGTGAATTTTTTGCATTAGCACTGACCCAACGCAGTTTGCTGTCAGGATGAACTAAAGCGGATTTTATTTTTTCAAGATACTGAAGTTGTTCTCTTCTGTCACTGCATTCGTGCATAAAATGAATATCACCGCCGATCGGATGAATGAGTATTTTGAAATTTTCTTTGCTGAATTGTTCAAAAGGAAAGTTTAAAATATTTTCTGTAGCAGCAGTCATGAACACATGAAAATGCGATTCCGGCATTTCCATGACATCACGTATTACAGATAAAAAACCCTCAAACCTGTTTTCTCCGGGTGTGAATTTTTGTCCTGAAAATGATTCCCCATCAGCAAGTACAGTAAGATTTTTTCCAAAAACACTAATGATTTCATTTTCAATGCGATTTCGGTTTGGCTCGTTTCCGGAATATCCTAAGCCTAAATTCCAGTTTGAACCTACTGTAGAAACTGCCTGAATCCAGTCCAGCGGAATTCTGCGTTTGTGAAGTTCAGCTACTTGAGACAACCATGATGCTGAGTTAAAAACCCCAAACATTCCGTGAGCTTCGACAGGTTTTGGCATTACTTTAAAGTTGACCGCGGTGATGATTCCCAAACCGCCCTGGCTTCCGAGCATCATCCGTGTCAGGTCGTATCCGGAAACGTTTTTTACAACCTTTCCGCCGGCATGAACTATTTGGCCTTTACCGTTTATGTATTCGATACCAATAATGCAGTCACGTAATCCGCCCATATTCATACGGTTCGGTCCAAAATCATTGCAGGCCACTACCGAGCCAACAGAGGAATCTGGGAACCACGGATTTACAGGCAGTTGCATACTACGTTCTCCCAGCAATTCCTGGAGTGTTCTGATACTCATACCTGATTCCACACCAACAACCATGTCCTCCGGATCAAAAAAACGTGTTGCGTTAAGGTTCTTCAACGAAAGGAGGTCACTGGAATTTGCAGTAGATTTTCCAGAATTTGCGTTCACAAAACGTGTACCATTTCCGCAAATCCGGAATGCCTGCTTTGTCTCAATGCGGTTTGAAACCCAATTTTGAATTTCCTCAAGTGAGCATGCTTCAAAAGTACTCATAATGCAATTCCTGATTTTGAGGCAACCATCTTGGGTTTATTGAGTGCCAAAATCTGTTGAGGAGGAGTCCCACTTTTTGATTCTGCGCAACGTCCTGCTGCGGAAAAATCTTGCCTGGATTGAGTAAATTTTCCGGATTGAATAATACACGCACATTTTGCATATTATCGAGTGAATTTGCCGAATATAGTTCGCTCATCCATTCCGCTTTTTCAATACCAATTCCGTGTTCTCCTGAAAGAGTACCGCCGTGTCTAATACATGATGATAATATTTCTTCGCCAATCGCATGTGCTTTTTCAACCTCTTGCGGTTTTTCATAATCATAGAGAATAAGCGGATGCAAATTTCCATCACCTGCATGAAAAACATTGGCCACAGTCAAACCGTGTCTTTTACCAATTGCGGCTATTTCATCCAGCACTTCCGGAAGTTTACTGCGTGGGATTACTCCGTCCTGGACATAATAACTTGGTGAAATTTGACCGATTGCGCCAAACGCTTCTTTGCGAGCACGCCAGATTTTAGCTCGTTCAACTTCATCACTGGCGCGGTTGACAGTGGTTGCTCCGGACTCTTTGAGTAATTTTTCAACAACCTGCGCTTCCTTTTCAAGACCGTCTGACAATCCGTCCAGTTCAACAATCAGCACAGCTTCAGCATCCAGCGGAAAACCCGGCTTGAGCGCTTTTTCAACGGCAGAGATCATTATTTTATCCAGCATTTCCATGGCCGCAGGAATAATACCGTGACCAATGATACTTGAAACAGATTCACAAGCGTCACGAACTGATTTATAGATTCCCAGCAGCGTTACCGCTTTTTCAGGATTAGCCGTCAGCCGGCAAATTATTTTGGTGATAATTCCAAATGTACCTTCAGAACCCGTCACTAAACCCAACAAATCCGGCCCTGGCAGTCCGAAATGATTAGCCCCAAGTGTTACGAGTTCTCCGTCAGCTAATACCATTTCTAAACCAAGAACATGATTGACGGTCACGCCGTATTTTAAAGTATGAGGACCACCTGAGTTTTCAGCGACATTCCCGCCTATTGTGCAGGCTTTTTGAGATGATGGATCAGGAGCATAATGATAACCTTCTGCATTGACATGCTCTGTAATACGTAAATTAATCACACCTGGTCCGACAGTGATTGTACGGTTAATCAAGTCAACTTCATGTACTTCCTTGAAACGTGCCATTTCGATAATGACGCTTCCGTCCTGAGGAATTGCTCCGCCGGAAAGACCTGTTCCGGCACCTCGTGCGATAAAACTGATTTTGTGCTGATGGAGTAATTTAACAACAGAGACCAATTCCTGAACTATTCCCGGGAAGAGCACACCCATCGGTGGAGCGGTGTAAAGAGTCAGTCCATCACAACGGTAAGTGTAGAGGGTTACCGGATCATCCTTGACCCACTCTTTCCCGATAATCCTAACGCATTCTCCGCGGATATTTGCTTCAAATGGCATTTTTCTCCTTTCAATATTTTCCCATTTTTCAAATGTATTAACTTCTTCTGTAAATCTCTGTCAAACAGATTCCCACCGAAAACTAGCATAATTTTATATGTTGCAGCAAAATTGAGTAAAGAATAACTCAATTCCCGTATTCAATCAAGTGGTTAAATAGTCTTACCAATTAACAAATTTACCGAAAATTAACGAAAACACTTGACCATTAGCCGGAGAAAATAGAGGATTCTAGCCAAGCTTAGCTGTTTTAACTACCACCTTTCTGTAGACTGTCACTAAAAATTTATATTTCCAACCCAACCATAAATAAACTACGATAAAAAATAAATGATCATTAAAGCAATCCGTTTACAACGCCGTTTTGAAAAAGTTGCAGAGCAAATTTCTAAATTAGTCAATAAAAAGCTGAACTTTCTTCTTAAAGTAAAATGAGTATTTACGGATATATCCGTTTGAACAGTCACCGTCCAACTCCGAAAGATTTAGGACTAAGAGAACAGGCCAGAGTTATTCGAACGTGGTCCGAAGAGCAGGGTCTGGAGGTCCGCAAAATTTTCCGTGACACTGAATCCAGTAGCGCCAGTCTTGAATTACCCAACCTAAAAAAGCTGATTTCATTAATTGAAGAGGGAAAAGTCAGAGTACTCGTTGTTGCGCGATTAGACCGCTTTACAAGGACAATCCGTCTCCATCAACAGTTGCTTAATTTATTTGCAGAACACAAAATCCGTTTTATTTCTCTCGCGGAAGGTCTGGATTCAAAAACTAAAAGCGGTAAAAAAGTTTTGGAAGCGATCGCTATAATGGCACTTTGGGACGCAAAATTAATTCCGGACCGTACCCGTGACATGATTGTACGCAAACGCGAACTTGGGGAGCGTGTTGGACATGCGCCGTTTGGTTACACATATCAAAAAAAACGTCTCACTCCTTTAACAAAAGAGTTGAGCATTGCTGAGATCATCAGAGAAAAACGCGAGCTAGAGAATTTCAGCTATCACAAAATAGCCAAGTTTCTCAATAGCCAACGTCTGCGTGCCAAACGCGGTGGGCGCTGGTATGCGGAAACTATCAAATGCATTTGTGAAAATCCGCTCTACGAACGTTCCTCTTCCTCAGGAAAAGGCACTGTTTCACGATAAGGTGAATGAGGTCTGAACTCTTCAATACCTCTACTGATCGCCTGTTTTTCTTCTTCCAAAAATTTAGCAATTGAATTGCGGAATCCTGGATGTTGTAGCCAATGTGCACTGTAGGTAAGTTCTGGAAGGAATCCACGCTGAATTTTGTGTTCTCCCTGAGCTCCTGCTTCAAACAAGCTGATTCCATGGCGGATTGAATATTCTATCGGTTGATAGTAACATAACTCAAAATGCAAACTACGATAGTTTCGGTTACAGCCCCAGTAGCGTCCATACAAACAATTACCTTTTTTAAAATTGATTGTTCCTGCTACACATTCTCCTTCTGCATAAGCCAAGATCAGCACCATACGTTCGCGCATTTTCGTATAAAGACGCTGAAAAAAGTCTGCTGATAAATACGATTGCCCCCATTTTTTATCAGTTGTAGAGAGGTAAAAATGGAACATCTTGTTTATATGCTCTGGAAGTATCGCTTCACCTTCAAGCACTTCCACGTTGATCATTTGCTGCTCTATTTGACGTCGTTCCCGTAAAATTTCCTTCCGGCGTTTACCTTTTAAGGTTGTTAAGAAATCAGCAAAATCACGATAATTATTGTTTTTCCAATGGAACTGAAAACTGTGTCGGATGAGGAATTCCATTGCAGTAAAAGCCGGCAACTCTTCTGCTGTGATGAATAAAAAATGGAGAGATGTACACTGTCTGTCGCGCATACTGGCTAAGGCTCCTTCCAGCAGTTGCTTGCGGACATTTTCCGTATCTGCGTCAGGATGCACAAGCAGTTTACCACCTGTTGCAGGCGTGAAAGGAATTGCTGAAACAAGTTTTGGATAGTAATTCAGACCATGCTGTTCATAAGCTTTCGCCCAGCCCCAGTCAAAAATATACTCACCATAACTATTGTTTTTTTCGTACAGACAAAGTGCGCCTTGCAGCTGTTGGTTTTCCCACAAAGTCAAATGACACGGTTGCCATCCGGATTCCTCACCAACGCAGGAACTTTCTTCAAGAGCAGCCAAAAAAGCATGCTCCGAAAAAGGGAATTCGCTTCCGGATAATGAATTCCATTGCGTGGGTGAAACTGCTTTTATGTTAGTTTCAGATCTGAGCTGCACAACTTTTGATATAGAGAGGGTGAAACCGGAATGTGAAATTTAGCTGTAAAGTCGGGAAAATTTGGTATTAATGAAAAGCAGATTCCATTGTTACTGGAGGTCGGACGCACGGACATAAACAAGCTTGTTCTTGCGCACATAACTAACTATTTGTAATGAGGTTCGTTTGATGGAAGAAACATCCTTGAAAAACACGACTTGAAAAGGCACTTCCTGATCTTGGGTAACGCTAGTCATTAATGATATTTTTTGTGCTTCAGTTTCTGCATTTGCATTAAGCAACTTCAAATCACCGGAGTGACGCAGAGACTTGATATCCATAGGACTCAACGTTCCCAATTGTTCATCTGAGAGTACAACTCCAGCAAAAGTAAAGTGGCTGGAAATCATTTGTTGCTCTGAGTCAAAAGCAAATGCCTTTAACTGGATTTTTTCTACCTGATCGGACTCAAAATAAGTATTTCTGATTGAACCTTCTACCACAAATAAAGGAAGCCGGTTATAACCGTTTTCTACTTTTCTTGCTTCAAACTCACCGATAAACTCTAACTGATGTATGTTACCACTC
>JACNKY010000290.1:5510-9286 GCA_014381795.1 Pseudomonadota bacterium
TTTTTTCTTCCACAAACTACACAGAAAAATTTAAATGATTTATTGTCCCCCCCCCCCAACGAACGAAAAATAGAAAAATAAAATATTTGAAGAAAACCGCCAATAAAACCCAAAACTGCAATTCCAATAACTGCAAGCATGACGAAAATCACAAATTTTTCCTGGAAACCGAATTTGTCTTTAGCCTGCTCAGTCGAATTATCTGCTTGCGGTTCTTTTGTTTCTGTTAGTTTTATTGTTGTTTGTTTAGTGTCTGTTTTATTCACGTCTGATTGTTTAGCCTTTATCTTTATCGCTGCGGTCTTTTGGGTTTTCAAGTCCTTCAGCAGACTGTTGTCCCATTCTTCCTGAGTTACTATAGGCTTTTTTATTGACGTCGGTTTTCTTTGAACATTTAATAGATTATTTTTATTAATTTTTTTAACAGACGATTTTTTTACACCCAGTTCTTCAAGGATAGAAGTTGCGGTATCTGCTGCAGTTATCTTTTGCTGCTGCTTTCGTGAGATAGAGGAAGTACTTTCTTTATGAAGCTCCTCTGAATTACTTTCGCGGGAATTCAGTGAAAATTTTTGCGGCTTTCTCGCTATCATGATTTTTAAGATATTATTGATGAAATCTTCGTAAATAGTCTGCTTATCCAATATGGATAACAGGTACTGATCTTCACATTAGTTTTTAAAATAATCAAGTCTACGCTGGAAAAGTGAACGTCATGTTTCAACTGCCAGTGATGACTCCAAGCAGGATAAACTGAGGTTTTCTATATTCCTGGTCATCCAACGGAAAAGCGACTTCGATTTTTAAAGGTACTTGAAACAATGATGCCGTATCCACAGTCCATTCAATACCTATTCCAGCATTCTTCCTCAGTTTTGCTTTTGCAGATGAATTACCTTGCGACCATATTTTCCCTTGATCATAAAAAATTGTCCCCTGAATTTTATAGGCGCTTACCAAACCCCACAAAGGTGCAGTAATTAAAGGGAATTTATAATTAAATCTAGAGGCTAACAGATGTTCGTCACTCAAAATTGTATGTTGAGGATATCCCCGTAAGACATTCGGTCCGCCAAGTTGAAATTTTTTCTGCAGCGGTGTTTCACCGCTAGTAGTCGCGTGAGTTATGTCCAACTGGAACAACTTCCTGTGACCTACTCGCAAAGTTTGACCGAAAGATAGCGCGCCCCTGACATAAGAAAAATCACTCTTTAACGCCAACGCGGGTTGCTCATTCCAGATGTCCCAATTAAGTTCATAGAAATCCTTCAGCCTAAAACTGCCAGTATGTTTCAACAGAAAGGTGTTTAATTTTCCTGTTTCAGTTACTTCACTTTCAGTTGAATTGCTGTCTGCAGAAAATAGTGTCTCGCGTGAAAAACTTGAGTGAAATTTGTACTGCAGATCACCCGGGTTGTTTGGAGGTTTGTAAGTCGTCCTGACTCCCTGTGAACGAACCCCTCCAGACTCCTGCACGCTAAATCCTGCTTCCAAACCATACAAACCCAGGTTTTCTCTGTCCAGATTGAACACGTAAAGCCCTCGTTTATTTTTTGTGCCATAGCCTGGAATAGCATATACACGATAGTTATCTAACTTGTAGCGAACTCCTAAACCAAATGAATTCCCATCAAATGTATTGTTGGCAAATCCTGGAACGAGCAGTACCAGTTGTTCCCTCTGTTTTTTCCAATCTAAAACAAAACGAAACCGGTAAAAATTGAATGAGTGATTATTCATCCTGGATGTTTCCAGCAACTTTTCATCGGGATCAAGTGAAACTTTTTCTGGATAACTTTCTGTAACAAACCGGGTAGTTTCCTGCCGTTCAAGACCAGGTAGCATTTTGCGAATTTCTTTACCGTCCTTAGTTCTCAGTGCCACCACAACCGGCATTTTGGCTGCGCCAATTTTGTTAATTATTATTTTAGTTTCATATTTTCCGTTTGACAAAGTCCTGGTCGTTGAATCCTCAAAACTATAATCCAAGGTCTGAGCAGACCTGAACCACTGAGAAAAAAACCATTCCAGTGATCCATAACCGTCCGCGTTGTATGGACTTTCTTCAGGCAGCGGAGGTGTCCTGAGATGAGGCCGATTAAACTTTTCAAATGCCTGCTGAATTTCCTTTATGCTTACCAGTTTTTGCTGATTATTTTTGAAAAAATGCTGAAGACCCTGTTGAAATGCTCTGTGCCCCAGCAAGTACTCCAGCATGGAAAAGACCATTGCGGATTTGTAAGTCAGTGTCTGCAAATATTTCTGGGAATCTGGATTTTTTCTGAAAGAAGACAAGATAGGATAACTCAATTTTGGAGAGATACTGTTTGCCATACTTTCAAAATAATGATCGCGGTAACGTGGATTCAACCAATCAAATGCGTCAAAAATTCCGGTTTCTGGGCCAAACTTGTGCTGAAAAAAACATAAGCCCATAAAAGCCGGAAGGCCCAAATTAAGCCATTGTTGTGTATCTTCGTTACTCCAGACTGATTCTCCAAACCAAAGCTGCGCCAGCCTTCGTGTCATAAATCCAAGAGCTTGCCGGTCCATTAATTCAGCACTTTCATAATTCGGTCTGGGCACCAGAACAAGATTATTTATCACATCCACTTGTTGATATTCCGCTTCTACCTCAACTATCCTAATTGATTCCCATGGTGATTCGAGCCCATAACGTGTATGCATAAATTCCAAAAAATCCGTACTCCAGTTATGCAGAAGTTCGGCTCTGCGTTCATGACCTTTAAGATAAAATGAGGTAATTTGAGAGCCTGCTTCTGCAGTAACATGAACAGACTTTTCAGCAGAAATATCGACTCTTCTTTTTCCTTCAAATTGCTGATGAACCTTGCTGAAAATCAAGGGAAATTTCTTAAGAGGTTTTTTAGTAACAGGGAGAGTCATCTCCTGACCAGCCAACAATTTATAATTTCCAGGCGTAGTAATTAATGTTCCTGCCTGAACTGCTTTCCAACTTACATCAAATGTTGCGGGAGAAGGATTATTGCCTGAAGTTGCCCAGCCTTTCTCTTTGTCAGTTTGATCCCCTTTCCAGCTCAATAATCTTGGATGCCAATTTGCGGTCAGCAGCATACCGTTGACCGTCCCTTCCTGCGCATGTTCAGGAAATTTAGTTGAAAATTCCAGTTGAATTGTTGACTCACCGGGAAAGCCCTGAGTGTCGGGAATATCCTTCGGCAGAAAAATACGTAAGAGGCCCTGTGCTGTTGAATAACCTACTTCTAGATCAGGATTATCTTCCAGTTTATAATCAAGCTGACGCTGTGTTGTTACAGACTCCGTATGGAATGAATTTACTGATGTGATCTTCAGATTACCAGCACTAAAACCTGTTGGAGATTTTGGATCCTCAAGATTATCCTGAAAGCGATTTAAGGAAAATACCGGCACAATTCTATGTTTTCTTATTCCACGTTCATCCTGAAAAAGGAAACGGTTTCCCGGCAACGCAAATAATAATTCATCATCCGGATATGCTTTGCGAGTGAAACGGACTTGCATTTTTCCGACAAGAAGTGTCTTATCGTGGTCATAAGTAACTTCTATTTTATAGTGAGGAAACTTGGCAGAATTCAGATTACTTGCTTCTAAAAGCTGAGGCCTGAAAACAAAATACAGCCCGCAAACAAACAAAGCTGCGAGCGTAAACAGAGAAACAAAACTGCTCCTGCTTTGCATTGCGGATATTGAACCTGTAATTTTCAAACTTAAACCTGAAACCTTAAAATGGCTTCGATATTCACCAAAATTAT
>JACNKY010000205.1 GCA_014381795.1 Pseudomonadota bacterium
TTCCAAAACTTCCAGAGTACCGGTCAGATATTCGATGTTTGCTCCTTCTTCAATTGCATCATCAAATTCATCTGGATAGCAGTTCATATCCTCTCTGGGGACAGCAGAAAGAATGGTCGATTCAGAACCCATGCGTCTCGCTAAGCGTGCTACATCCATCGCCACGTTCCCGTCTCCAATTACGATGACTTTCTTACCGATTTCAAAATCATCACCATGAATTTCATAGGCACGGAGAAACTCTATGGCGTTAGTTGTTTGCGGGCGATTGGAGAATCCGGAAATCGGCAAATTTCTTCCAGTTTGTGCCCCAACTCCAATGAAAACAGCGTCATAATCTTTTTCAAGCTGCTCTAAAGAAATATCGGTTCCGACGCGAACGCCCATTTTCATTTCAATGCCGAGGTCAATGATTTTATTGACTTCTGCGTCTAAGACACTACGTTCAACACGATAGCCCATAATGCCGTAAAGCATCATGCCGCCGGGCTTTTCGTTGAAGTCATAAATCGTGACCGCATGACCTTTGCGTCTTAACTGATAGGCAACAGAAAGACCCGCCGGACCTGCTCCTATTACAGCAACATGTTTGCCTGTATCTTCTCCTGCAGGGTGCAATTTTAATCCGGCCTCAATTCCATGTTCTCCAATTGCATGCTCCACAGCGTTGATCGCAATGCTTTCCTCCCGATGTTGGCGTTGGCAAGTGGATTCACAGGGATGCGGACAAATCCGTCCCATGATTGCAGGAAACGGATTTGTTTCCACAATCCGGTACCAGGCGTCGTCCCACTTATTGTCTGATTTTTCAACACCCGTCAAGATGTTGTGATAACCCCTGATATCTTCACCTGCAGGACAACCTGCAGTACAGGGCGGCACCTGTTTTACATAAATTGGGCATTTGTGACTTTCATCACCAAAAGCAACAACTTTATGAAATCCATCCTGATCGGAATATTCCGGAAACTCATAGTTATTGGCAAAATCGAGAATTGGATTTGAGTCAAAAGTCATAATCTGTTCCTCTGGTTAAAATCGAACATGCGCCGATTGGTTAAACGTAGTTCTGGCGTGGCGGTAACTGTCAATCATGTCAACCTCAAAGGTCAACTCGGCTTCCTCAAAAAAGCGTTTCCAACCAATGCGGTCAATCCATTCGTTCATCCGTTCCCAGGGCTTACCACCAGCTTTGTATGCCATAAGTATTTTTCCAACCACGTCATTGACTTCCGGCCAGTGCGGGGGGTTGTTAGGAATCCCTTCAGCAACAAGACTCATGGATTGTGGTTTTGAACGGGCGTTACTGTTTTTTCCTCCAACCCAAATCGCAAATTGTGAATGTTCCGGATGATTGATTTCCATGGATGGACATGCACCAAAGCAGGCCCCGCAAACAATACACTTTTCTTCATCAACCATCAATGAACGTTTGTTATTGACAATAGTTGGACGAATTGCTGCAACAGGACAACGTGCTACTGCTTTAGGAAGTTCACAAAGCGTTGACAATTTGGCATGGTCAATACGAGGAGGTCTGGTGTGTTTTACCACAATCGCGACATCTGCCTGGCCGCCACAGTTGATGGAGCAACAGGAAGTTGAAAGCCGTACCTTGTTCGGCATTTCCAGAGTTTTGAACTCATCATAAAGATTGTCCATGACACCTTTCGCAACTCCGGAAGCGTCCGTTGCAGGAATATCACAGTGCAGCCAGCCTTGAGTATGGGCAATCGGCGCAACACAGTTTGCAATTCCACCTACAGGTAAACCCATGTCCTCCAAATCCTTAATCAACGGATCGATTCTAGATTCTTCAGCAAACATAAATTCCACACTGTTGCGGATAGTGAAACGCATAAATCCATCGGCGTACTGATCCGCGAGGTCACAAAGACCACGGACTAGATCAACAGTGTTCTGACGCGGAGTTCCGGCTCGCACAGTGTAAAGCGCATCACCGCTGAGGCCATAATGAACCATCACTCCGGGCTTGATCAATTTATGATATTTCCATTTCCCGTAATTTTTGACAACCACCGGATGCAGAGCACCCTCAAGCGTATGTGGTCCGGACTCAACCGTTTTCCATGTTCTTTCTGACGGGGCATTCATATTAAACTCCTCTAATTAACTTTGAAACTGAATACAGGCGGGGTATCTTTATTGTGCTTTTTTCAAAAAAATGCCCGCTTCTCACAACAGCGTATTCTCCTATGCCGCGCTGTCGTATTGTTTTTTATAATATGGATTGTCTCGGGGTCGTACGATCATATCAATGTTAGCCTCGATCCCGACTGCCTCAAGGAATTGCTTCATGCCGACACGCTCAATAGTTTCTCCAACTCGCTCATGATCTAAACCGTTATCATCCCACCAGTCAATGATTTCATCCATTAATTCAATGAATTCCTCAACTTCCTCATCGGTGTCAAGTTTCATAAATGGGATCATCATCGAACCAAGATTGACACCAACCTTGAGCGTATTTTTACCGCCCATCAACAAGGAAGCACCTCTTTCTTTTCCGGGGGAAAGAGCCTTGGGGATTACGTTTATGCAGTGCATACAGCGTACACAATTCTTGTTATCAATCTCAATTGTGGAAGTGCCTATTTTGTGAGAAATAGCTTTAGTCGGACACATATTGACGACCTGATCAAACAGCGCGTCTTCTCCATTGTCATCGATCCACTCCTTGACGTATTCCTGTTCAATTTGAATCGAATCCCTCCAGGTTCCAATCAAAGCCACATCTGCCCGCATGATCGCATTGGCGCAATCATTTGGACAAGCCGAGAACTTAAACTTCAATTTGTAGTTGAATTCCGGACGGTGGGTCATTCCAGCATAATTTTTGAGAACTTTTTCGTGGACTTTCAGATTATCAAAACAAGCCTGCTCGCAGCGGGCAGGTCCTACACAGGAAGCCGCTGTTCTGACTGTCGCACCTGCACCTCCCAAATCCCATCCGGCTTTATTCAGTTCATCAAAACACTCCTGGGTTTTGTCTTGTTCAATTCCAATCAACTGCAAATTTCCAGATTGTCCGTGCATATTGATAAATCCAGAACCGTGCTTTTCCCAGATATCGCAAACCTCTCGTAGCATTTTTGTACTATAATGCAGTCCCGGAGCGGGCTGCACCCTAAAAGTATGAAATTCCTTTGCTTCCGGAAACTTGTCTTGGATCATGGAAAAACGGGTAATAATTCCTGCCCCGTAACCTTTAACCGTGACCAGTCCGCCTTTCCAGTATCCCATTTTTGTTTTATAGGAATATTCCAATTGATCCAGCACACCTCGAATCATGGGTTTCTCAGTACGTTCTCCCAGATCTTTGAACCCTTTGATAAAACTGGGCCACTGACCATCTACCAATTCATCAAGAATCGGAGTTGGATTCAGGAATTTTCCTTTATTATCGCCAGTATCTTTTTCATCACCGGATGAACCGGCTCCTTTTAAATCTTCCATATCAACTCCTTTTTTAAGACTTAATTAATTTTCAGGTAGCAACTCTATATCTTGAAATTGAGACAAAATAAGGTCGTTTGCAAGCCACACCACTGGCATTCTGTATGCTTCCTTGCTGCAAAACCCCTGACTGTAGCGGTATCAAACACAACCGGTAGGTTTGGGCAATCCCGCTATCTTACAGGCCTGCAACCCTGGTCCGTTTGGAAAAAGGTTATACAAAAAAACTGATGCTTCTTTCTTATGAATATCGTTTTTCTTAGCAATTGCCTTGGTCAAAACTTTAACTGCAGGCGCAATTTGAAATTCCTGATAATAATCCCTGAGAAAATTGATTATTTCCCAGTGCTCATCGTTCATTTCAATTTCTTCATCTTCGGCAAGTTTTCCTGCCACTCCTTCACACCAATCTTCCAGTGTAATTAAATAACCATTTTCATCAGTTTCAATGGTGCTTCCTTCATAGTCAAAACTCATTTGTTACTCCTTTGTTAGGGTTTTATATCAGCGCTGGTATTCTGAAGCCAGCTCCACAAAGCCCTTCGCCCATTGCGGATTCGCCGAAGCGTGCAGGTGTGCGAAAGACGCAAATAAATTATGTTGCAGAAATCCATCCTGCTTGCCGTCAATCCCATATCCTCTGATTACCTTGAATTGATAACGGTCCGCTGAGGTTGTTGCGGAAAGGCTCGGCTTTGTACCACTTGCAGAAAGTGGTTTTGAGTAGTGAAACTCATGCGCTTTTACCAAAGCACCTTCGTCAAACCACCTGCTCTGGCAACGGCTTTTGAGAGATAGATATCCGTAACCGACAGGATTTTTCTGGTAACCGATTTCAAAAGGTAGAACCCCTGCTAATTTAAATTTTTTACCTTTAAAATGCGCGGTTTCGCAGAGATAGATTAAACCACCGCATTCCGCATAAACGGGAATTCCGCTGCGGACACGTTCCTTAACCTCTAACAGCAGCTTACGGTTGGCACTTAGTTCCTCGAAAAATGATTCAGGAAAACCACCACCGATGTAAAGTCCATCCAGGTCAGGCAGGGAATCATCATGCAGTGAATCTATCAAAACCAGCTCTGCACCATTTTCCCTTAAGGCTGCCAAATTTTCCGGATAATAAAAACAAAATGTAGGATCATGGAAAATTCCAATATTTACTGATGTATGTATGGGACGGAGAGGCTTGCTGTCCAGGAAACCTGTATGGAGTGGAGTAGCTTTAAACATTGATTTGATCGCATCCATATCACAATGCTGGGCAACTAACTCTCCTGCACGGCTGATAATTCCTCTGGCGGATTCCATTTCATCAACTGTAGTCAAGCCTAGATGTCTCTCCGGAATTATTACAGCTTCATCTATCGGTAAAGAGCCGACAACTGGAACTCTGCAAAATCTTTCAATTGCGGATTTTTGTTTTTCTTGCTGACGGGCACTCCTGACTTGATTCAGCACGACTCCTACGATGTTTGGCTCAGGCTGCATTTTTTGCATCCCAGTCACCACAGCTGCCGCTCCGCGTCCCATCCCCCTGCTGTTTATCACTAGCAGTACTGGTGACTGGAGCATATTTGCCAGCCCTGCACTACTGTCAAAACCATCAAGGCTCATACCGTCATGTAATCCGTGATTCCCTTCAATCAAGGCCATACTGGACTCTGTACTATTGCGTCCAAACGAATCCAGACAACCTTCTGCTCCCAGCAGATAAGGATCTAAATTGTGACATTCAGTCCCGCTTGCCAGCTTAAGCCACATTGGATCAATGTAATCCGGACCCTTTTTAAAGCTTTGTACTTTCACTCCCTCCTGATGCAGGTTGTGAAGAATGCCCAGACTGACCGTCGTTTTTCCCGAACTTTTTTGAGGAGCAGAAATCAGTAAACGAGATGTGTTTGTGTCTTCCAAAACAGATCCTTTGAGTTCAAATAAAAGCGTATGCCTTTCAGCAGTACCTGCTGTGTTGTCTTAACAACTAAAATCCACTAGCTTGTATATTTAAATATTAGAATATATTAAACAAAACAATATTTTTATCTAAAGAATTTAAAAAAAATTATTTCTTCTTAATAAAAAATGTATGTACGCCGCCGTCTTCAGCATGGGAAACCAAATTATTCCCGGTACGTTTTGCCCAGGAATCCATGTCGTTTACGGAGCCGGGGTCAGTAGCAGTCATCTTCAGGAGTTGCCCGCTGCTCATGCCGTCAATAGTTTTTTTGGTTTTTAAAATAGGTAGGGGACAATTAAGTCCTTCGCAATTTAACTCAGTATCAAATTCACTCATTTCACTTTCCTCTAAGAAATTATTTGATTGGGAGGTATTCTCCATGTTTGGAGTTCAATGTCAAGTTGTTTTTCCTAAATTCTAGTCTTGAGCAGAACAATTTTCTACTCCGTATGGTTTTATCATGATATTTTTATAACAAAATGTGTATTTTCATTTCAGATAGAATTTTTCTTTAATTGGTTTCAGTGGGCGTTTAAACCACAGCGGTCGTCGCAAACCGTCAGGTCCAGGTGCAGGACGAGTATTCTCCAGCCAATCTTTATAAACCTGAAATGACTGTTCGGTATCTACAAAAAGATCCCCGTAGCGGTCGCCGGGATGCGCTTTTTCAAGCCTTACTTTTTGATGCCAGCAGTGCATTCCGCTGATAGGATCAGGATGAACTGCATGGGTAATATTTTGATGAACACCTCCGTCACGCCAGAATATCCGTGACATATCAGGGTCTTCTCCGTCAAAAGCACGGATACCGTCGAGGACATTCATTTTCCATTTGCCTGGTTCAGTTTCAAGAATATCCACCGAATTAGTAGCCCAGCGGTTTGCTTCAGGATCCTGAGGACGTCTCCATCTGCCGATGTGATGAGAACATGCTACCACTCCCGGACGCATGCTTTCTGTGACCCATACTTTTACGATGAAGTGACCAATCTCGGTATTGACTCGCAACAGGTCATCGTTTTTAAAACCCAATCGATTTGCATCCGAAGTATGCATCCAAAGCGGATTTCGATTTGAAATTTCCGCCAACCATTTTGCGTTTCCGGAACGTGAATGAATCAAAGTAGGCAAACGGAAAGTCGGGACTAATGGAAATTCGCCTTTTTCGCTTTCCACTTTTTCAGCGTGAATATGGCTTTTGATGTAGCCAGGCAAACGATGTTCAGGCCATTTCCAATCAACCATTGTCTGAGAAAAAAATTCTTGTTTACGCGAAGGTGAATCGAAACCTACGCGTGCTTCACCCTCGACCATGACTCCAATCGCAGCACCGTCTTTAGTAACGATTCCGGATTTTTCATTCACAGAACTTCCGGATAATTGTTCTTCAGTGAGAGTTTTGTTGTGCAGTTCTAGCACTTCCTTTTCCATTTCAAAGGCTCCAAAACGCCGCATATAATCGAGTGGTGTTAACCCTTCTTTTTCTGCGGTTTCCGGTAGTCCAGGAACTCGTTCGAAAATGTACTGATAATATTCATCAACGGTCATTTTTTCACCGGGACGATACGGCGAGATGAAATAGTCCCGGATTCCTAAAGATCCATCCGGATCAATACGCCAGGAAAGTTCAATCCAAAATTCATCTTCTTCCCAAACTTCACCCGGATTTGCCTCATAAGTAAATTCAACGGGTTCTCCTTTTCGCCGTGCCACTTCGCGTAAAACAGGTTGCCGAAAAGCAATCCATTTTCCGGCATGAGTTTCATAACTGATGATGTCATGTCGCTCGGAGGCATGTCCCATTGGAAGCACGTAATCTGCAAAATATGCAGTTTCGTTCCAAGTAGGCGTGAGTGCGGCATGCAAACCGATTTTTTCAGGATCGCGCAAAGCTTCAATCCAAGTGAATCCATCCGGATAAGTCCAGACTGGATTAAAAACACGTGTAAAATAGACATCCAATTTTCCGCGTCCTTCTTTCAAAAAGTGCGGTAGCAGAAAACTCATTTCAAAATGTGCGAGTGGAAAATCTTTCGGAAAATGGAGTTCGTTCCAAAACTTATGTGGTGGCGCTGGATTAGGCATTTTAGGTGAATATTTATTCCATGAACTGGGCAAGCTGCCGCCTTTAGTTCCAAGGCTTCCTGTGAGGACGTTCAAAAATTGCAGACAGCGTGCGATTTGCCAACCACCTAAATTTCCGCTACTTGCACTGCGCCAATTCATTGATGAAAAGCGACTTCCGGCACGACCGATTTGACGAGCAACATCAATTATTGATTGTGCCTCAACTCCGGATTCCTCTTCCGCAAATTCCGGAGTGTATTCTGCATATTCCTCTCTGAGTTTCTGAATAAAATTTTCAAAGCTGGATTCTGTTTCCGGATGATCTGCTTCGAGCCAGTCACTCCAATTGATCCAGTTCCGGAGATAAGTTTCATTGTAAAGATTTTCGTCAAGGATAATTTTTGCCATAGCCAGCAAAACTGCGGCTTCTGTACCGGGATATGTCGCCATCCAATGATCAGCACGACTTGCCGTATTTGAGAGACGGATGTCCATCACGGCTATTTTGGTGCCACTGTTTTTACTTTCGATGATACGTTGCGCATGCGGATTAAAATAGTGTCCTGATTCCAAATGTGCGCTTATCATCAAAATAAAATCTGCATTGGCAAAATCCGGAAGTTTCCGGTCAATACCATCCCAAAGAGCGTATCCTGTGCGGGCACCTGCAGAACAGACATTGGTGTGGCTGTTGTGTCCATCTACGCCCCACGCCTGCAGAACTCTGTCCATGAAACCTTCATGTCCAGGTCGACCAACGTGATAAGCAATTTCGTTGTTGCGTCCTTCATCGATGGCTTTGCGGATTTTAGCAGCAATTTCATCAAGCACTACATCCCATGAAACACGCTCCCATTCTCCGGCACCTCGTTTTCCAACTCTGCGCATTGGATACAAAATCCGGTCTGGATCCTTAATCTGATTGATTGTCGCAGGACCTTTTGCGCAATTTCGACCACGACTTGCAGGATGATAAGGATTGCCTTCAAACTTGCGAACTTCGCCGGTTTCCTTGTCAACATAACTCAAAAGTCCGCATCCGGATTCACAGTTGAAACATGAAGTTGGAACAATCGTATAATGCCGCGCTTTTTTACGCGACCAAGTTGTTGACTCATATTCCACCCAGTCATCCCATTTTTCAGGTGGAGGATAATTACTGAGATCACCTGGATCATTCATTGAGGTTAAATTTCCATCCTCGAGATCCAATTTGGGAATAACACCTAAACCTTCAGCGATTTTTTCAATGAAACTTGGTTTGGGCTGTACACTCATGGTTTTTCTTTATTCAAGATTAACTAAAATTCAATTTAAGGGTACCTCTAAAAACTCTTTTTTCCTGTTCTTATAAAAACCAAACCTATCCTAAACCGCAGGTTGAGCGGAGTCGAAACCGGTTGCATTTAGAAAAACCCCTTCGACTCCGCTCAGGGAACTGTTTTTAGAGATGTCCTTAACTAAGTGGAAGCATCTGCGGTGCAAGCACCCAAATTCGTACTGAAAGCCAAACACCAACCAAAACTAACGCAGCAGCAGTAGCAACAGCAATCAGTCCAGACGAACCAGTGAGTAACAATAGTGGAATTGCATTTCCGAGTAAAACGACACCACCCCAGAAGACATACCGGAACTTGCCGTGTGTGATCGAGTGTGCCGTTTTGCCTGCATCTTCAGTGGGATGGGATGATAAAAATTCTGCGGCAAATGACAAGAGTTGAATGACTAAACTCCAAAATAAAATTCCTTTCAACAA
>JACNKY010000308.1 GCA_014381795.1 Pseudomonadota bacterium
TGAGTTTATTGCAAAAAGAAGGTTTCACTGTACACATAACTCCTGATCTGGCCCGTCGACAGATTTTGGACGGAATTGGTTTTAATCCGCGTGGAGCAGAAACTCAGATATATTCGGTTCAAGAATCAGAGCTTTGCCTGATTGCCACCGCAGAAATAACTTTAGGTGGTTTGCTGATTGACAAACAACTAAAGCCGGAACAACTGCCGATTCTCTATGCAGGGCTTTCACATTGTTACCGAACAGAAGCAGGTGCTGCTGGACGTGAATCCCGCGGTTTGTACAGGGTGCATCAGTTTTCAAAAATTGAAATGTTTGCCTTTACTCATCCTGAAAAGTCCGAAGAAATGCATGAAAAAATGCGGGAAATTGAGGAGCAGATTTATCAGGATCTGGAGATTCCGTATCAGTTGGTAAATATTTGTGCAGGTGACCTCGGCGGTCCTGCATATCGTAAATATGACCTGGAAGCCTGGATGCCTGGACGTGGAAAATGGGGTGAAGTAACTTCAACCTCAAACTGCACGGATTATCAGTCACGTCGTATGAACATCCGTTTTAAAGATCCTGAGACAGGAAAAAACCGCTTTGTCCATATGCTTAACGGCACAGCGATTGCGGTTTCAAGAACCTTGATTGCACTCATTGAAAATGGTCAACAAAAAGACGGTTCCATTAAACTTCCGGCCTGCCTCAACATGGCTGACATTCCGGCGCCGGTTTCCGAATAAATGTATTTTTGTCTTTCAATTGCAAGAATTTAGGCATAGTGTGACTTTTTAAGATAACCTTTAATCCATAAAAAATAGTATGAGAACACTCTCCGTTTTAATGATTTTCCTGCTTGCTGCCTTACCCTTATCTGCCGAATTGCCTCTTGGGAAAATTCCACCAAAAATTGTACTTGAAGGCGATTTAGGTGGACGTCTGGATGGCACTGCGTGGAATAGTGAGGAACTGATTTCCGGAAAAGTCATGGTGCTTTTTTATGTTGATCCTGATGAAGCGGATCTCAACAATCATGTCAGCGATGCTCTCAAGGCAGAGAATTTTCCTTTAGATAAATACGGTTCGGTTGGAGTTGCCAACATGGGTGCTACCTGGTTGCCGAATTTTGCAATCAATATAAAATTGAAAAGTAAACAAGAGAAACATAAATCAACAATTTATGTCAAAGATCTTGAAAAAACTTTCGTTAAAAAATGGGGACTAACTGATGATGACAGTGACATCATCCTCTTTGGAAAAGATGGGAAGGTGCTTTTCAGTTATGACGGCAAATTCTCAGACGCACAGGTTAAGGAAATAATTCAGGCAGTCAAAGATAATTTATAGCGAGTTTAACTGTTTCGGTGTGTCTGGTTTAACAGGACTTTGCGAGCGCCTTTCTGGCATTAACAGCAAGTTCGTCGCAGCGGTCATTTTCCACATCTCCAGAGTGACCTTTAACCCAGTGCCATGAAACTTCGTGCTTTTGACTGAGTACCAGCAGTTGAAGCCAGAGGTCTTTATTTGCAATAGCTTTTCTCCCTTTACTTTTCCAGCCGTTGTTCTGCCAGTTCTTGAGCCAGTTTTTCTCAAACGCGTTTTTTACGTAGCTGGAATCTGTGTAAAGTTCAACTATGCAGGGTTTTTTCAAGGCTTCCAGGGCTTTAATTGCAGCAGTAATTTCCATCCGGTTGTTTGTTGACTCTACTTCTGAACCGGAAATTTCCGTACGCAGATTGTGTTGATTGGACATCAAAACCGCGCCCCATCCTCCTATTCCGGGATTTGGTGAGCAGGCACCATCGGTGTAAATTATAACAAGATCTTTGGACATTTTTTTTGTGAATTAGTCTTTTGAAGAATAACAGTATAACAGAAAGAATATTTGACTGCGATTTCAAACTGCTCTTTTTTAGTTTTTTCACAGTGCTGATTAATGTGGTCGAATGAAACCTGATTTTAGTCAATATGGAAGCTGGATCTATGTGGATCCAGATGAGCAACTGATCGAGCTTATTGAAGAAACACTTGATCTGGACATGTTATGTGAACTGCTGCGCTGCGAGTCTACAGATATGGAAGAATTGGGCGGACCATATCTAGCCTATTTTGATGGAGAAGGAGCCGCACAGGAAAGACAAACCGAATGGGAGTTTAATGGAAATGCCTGTTGGGGACCGCTGCTGATTGTAAAAATTTCAAAAGAAGAATCCTGGCTGGAGACATGTAGTGAGAAAGACTTGGAGGCCATTCAACCGCTAGTTAAATTTTTTGAATAATCCCGTTGGCTCCTTTAAAAGTCTTGAAACAGTGTCATTTCGACCATAGGGATGAGTCTTAATGATATTAGCTTTGTTGCAAAAATAGATTTTTCGCATTGTAAGCAAAGACAAATTATGGATTCAGGTTTAATACTACTTTAACCAACAAAATAAAGATAAAACAATTATGAGTGATACCGTTTTTCGTGCTTTAGTTGTCAGTAATACTGACGAAAATACTTATAGCCGTGAAGTAACCGAACGTAAAATCAGTGATCTTCCGGAAGGTGAAGTTCTGGTAAGGGTGCGTTATTCTTCATTGAACTACAAGGATGGTCTTTCATGCATCGGTAACCGAGGAGTAACCCGCAATTATCCTCACACACCAGGCATAGACGCTTCAGGAGAAGTTGCTGAAAGTTCTGATTCACGCTTTAAGGAAGGTGACTCTGTAATTGTAACCAGTTATGATTTAGGGATGGGTACTTCCGGAGGTTTTGGACAATATATACGCGTTCCTGCTGACTGGGTGGTTCCACTTCCGGATGGATTGTCTTTCAAAGAAGCGATGATTTACGGTACTGGGGGTTATACTGCCGCTCTTTCGGTTGATGCTCTGCAAAAACACGGTGTCAATCCTGAAGATGGTGAAATTGTTGTGACTGGTTCTACCGGCGGAGTCGGTAGTGTTTCTGTGGCATTGCTTTCACACTTGGGGTACACTGTGGTGGCCTCAACCGGCAAAAAAGAGGAAAACGAATTTTTGCAGGGACTTGGCGCATCCGAAATTATTAGCCGTGAAGAAGTTAACGATGAATCAAATAAACCTTTGCTGAGAGAGCGTTGGGCTGGAGCTGTAGATACAGTAGGAGGCACGACTTTAGCTACGTTGCTTAAGGCGGCCAAACGCGGAGGAGCAGTTGCGACCACAGGTATGGTCGCGTCAGCAGAGTTGTCAACGACAGTTTTTCCGTTCATTTTGCGTGGAGTAAGTTTGCTAGGAATTGATTCCGGATTTACGCCGACAGAATTGCGCCGTGAAATATGGAGCAAACTGGCAGGCGTCTGGAAATTTCAGCAACTGCATAAGTTGACAATTAACTGTACTCTGGAGGGTCTGGATCCGGAGATTGACAAGATCCTCGCTGGTAGGCAGCGGGGTCGAGTGGTGGTCGATTTAGCGTGAAATTACCATCTGCTAATTTTTCATTAAAAAGGAGTTCTTATGAGTGATACGATCAAATATTTACTTCCCGAATCTGAAATTCCAAAAGACTGGTATAACCTGATTGCGGATCTGCCGGAACCCCCTCCGGCAGTTTTACATCCTGGTACACATGAACCTGTAGGCCCTGATGACCTTGCGCCGCTTTTTCCGATGTCCCTAATTATGCAGGAGGTGAGTGGTGAACGCTACCTTGAAATTCCGGAACCGGTACGTGACATATACAAACAGTGGAGACCTTCACCGATGTTCCGTGCAAGGCGCTTAGAAAAAGCGCTCGATACTCCGGCTAAAATTTATTACAAATATGAAGGTGTCAGTCCTGCAGGAAGTCACAAACCTAATACCGCCGTGCCTCAGGCTTTTTATAACGCAGAAGCTGGGATCAAAAAAATTACAACTGAAACAGGAGCCGGACAATGGGGTTCTTCGATGGCCTTTGCAGGAGCTTTTTTTGATATTGAAGTTCAGGTATACATGGTCAAAGTCAGTTACCAGCAAAAACCCTACAGGCGTGCTTTGATGGAATCTTTTGGTGCAAATTGTTATGCCTCACCTTCAGATAGGACTCAAACAGGCAGGGCTATATTGGAGCAGGATCCTGATTCTCCAGGGAGTTTAGGAATAGCAATTTCAGAAGCAGTTGAAGTCGCTGCGCAGAATGATGATACAAAATATGCATTGGGAAGTGTCTTAAATCACGTTCTGCTGCATCAGACTGTGATCGGTCAGGAAGCAATCAAGCAGATGGAAATGGCGGATGACTATCCTGACATTGTCATAGGTTGTGCCGGCGGTGGTTCAAACTTTGCGGGAATTGCTTTCCCATTCCTCGGAGCACAACTCCGCGGAGGTCAAAGTGTCAGGGCAATTGCGGTTGAACCTGCAGCTTGTCCAAGTATGACACGCGGTCAATATGCCTATGATTTTGGTGATACCGGAAACCTGACGCCTTTGACCAAGATGCACACCCTTGGCTCATCGTTTGTACCTCCGGGATTTCACGCAGGTGGCTTACGTTACCACGGCATGTCTCCGCTGGTAAGTCATGCAAAGGAACTGGGATTGCTGGAGGCAGTGGCCTACCATCAAACTCCTTGTTTTGAAGCCTCGGTCACTTTTGCACGTTCCGAGGGAATTATTCCCGCGCCGGAAACATCACACGCTGTTAAAGGTGCAATTGAAGAAGCCATGCGCTGCAAACGAGAAGGTAAAGCAGAAACTATTCTCTTTAATCTGTCAGGTCACGGTCACTTTGATATGGCTGCATATACGGAATATTTCTCCGGAAAGCTTGAAGATAAAAACTATGATGAGCAAAAACTGTCTGACGCCTTATCAAGGCTGCCTCAGGTTGCTGCATCTTAATTATAGCATGAGGCGGTTCAGGGATAACTCCAAATAAACCTGCAGCCGCCTCTTAATAAAACGGGAATAATGTCAGCTCAAACTTCCATTCTTGATGGCGCTAAACGTAAAATCCAAATTGAACAAACCGTCCGCAGTTTTCTGGAGTTGATGGATGAAAATGAACTTGACTTAGAAGATGGACTTGTAGCCTGGAATATGTTAGGATTCACCATCTTCCAAGATACATATCCGGATGAAAATCATGACGCAATTCAACAGCGCATGAAAGAATTTTCTCAAACTCTTTTTGCTTCATCGCAAATTACCTGAAAAACAGACAACATTAATTTTATATGCGAGCAGTTTTTTTGCGTGTATTTCTATTTTTAAGCGTTTTCACAAGCATAGTCATTTTGTCCGCTCCTCTGCTTCAAGCAGTTGAACCGGTCTTTGTACGTGAAAGTCTACGCGCCCGTGGGATGGGAAATGCTTTTACCGCGACCGCCAACGATGAGATGTTGCTCTTTTATAATCCTGCCGGTTTACGCTCAGTCAGCTACAACATCTATGAAGTTGTAGGATTTAATTTTACTACCAACCAGAGTACGCAGGATTTGGGAAATTCCAGCAGTGGCAGTGCTACACTTGGTAATCTTGCAGGTAAAAAAATCTATGCTGAAGTAAATCTTGGTATCCTGAGTCATATCAATTCCCGCTTCGGTTGGTCATTGTTTTCAGGTGGATTGTTGGACATCCAGGTCAGGAACCCTGTTTTTCCATATCTTGAGTTAAAATCCTACCTTCAAACAGGAATTGCAGGGGGGATGGCCTGGAGTTTTATGGATTATCAACTTGACGTAGGTCTGGGCGCAAAACTTATACAAAGAGCAGGAATTGACACCAAGTTCCATGTTTTTGACGAGGCCATCATTGAGATTCAGGAAGAATCTAAAACCACCAAACTCGAGAAAAAGTTCTCCAACAAAGCAGCCGTTGCACCAGATCTTGGTGCAATCTATCATTTTGACAGTGTCCATAACATGGAACCTAAGGTCGCGGTCAGTTTACAAAATATAGGTGGTCTTGATTTTGAAGGTGCGGGAAAAGTGCCGATGACAATGAATATTGGTGTCAGTACAGAATCCGAGGTCGGCGGTTTTGATTTCATCATGGCTGCCGATTATCGTGATTTAAGCAATTCACAGAATCTGGTTAGCGAAGGCAATATCATAACTACACGTAATTTAAAACTTGGTGCGGAAATGGGCTGGAATAGATTATTTAACGGACATCATCTTTTCTCACTGCGTGCCGGACGTAACGGACCATACAACAGCGTAGGATGGTCTGCAAACTTGTTTGGTTTTAAAATTGATTTTGCAAAATACTCCCAGGAAATAGGGGGCTATGGTGGTGAATTAGAAGACAAACGAACCAGCATACAAGTATCACTTATTTTTTAATTACAATCTTAGTAAAGCAAAACATCTCATGATAAATACTACCTTTGTGATATTAATAGTATCATTTATGTGGTTAAGTGGCTGTGTCACGCAAGGGAGATTAACCTCGTTGACTTTTGAGAAGAGTTTCAGTTATGAGGCTCTTGACTCCTCTATGGAGAAACTCAAGAGTCAATATGAGAGTTCAATTCAGGAGCAGTTGAGTGCTTTAAGGGAAATGCGTTATCTTTCAAAACATGCGGGAGAACCTGGCAAACGCGAAATGGCTTTACGTGCCCTAACTTTTTTCGCTTTTGCGAGTGATGACGGAGATATACGTGACAGGAGCATTTCTCGTCTTGAAACAGTTCTCGAGTCTCCAGAATGGCCTTTACATTTGAAACAAACTGTAATCGACAGTACTATCGATCTTGTAAACGGTGAACTAGGATTTCAGGAAACGCACGATGGAATGATCATGCATTTTGGCTTGAAGTCCGTTCTGCGTGAAGACGCGTTGAAATTTTTACTGAATGATTATGATGAGCTGACTCCGGAACTTCAGTACCACACAGTAAGTGCTCTGCGGAATTTACTGCTCACAGAACCTGTATTGGAGAACTGTCCGGAGAACATCTGTGATGAAGATGTCAGGAAAAACCAGGAAGAATGGGAGCTTGGGCGCGAAGTTAAAGTAATTATCCCTGATAATGCTGATCCAACAGCGGTAGAAGCGGGTGCTTATGGACCTGACACAAAACGTAAGATTCTTGGTGAACGTGAAGATTGGAACGAAGAAATGGACGAACTGAAAGAGATCGTCTGGGACTGGATTGAAGATCGGTTGGAGGTTCAGGACAGTCAGTTTTTAGTTCGAGGCCGCTTAATTCGTTTAGCCGGTGAGATAGAAAAGTTCTCACTGCAGGAAGAAATGGCAAATGATTTTCGTGAACAAGCTTCAGAATGGTCCGAGAATGAAGATATTGCTGTTGATTTGAGACAACTGCTTGGCGCGGCACGTGACAAGGTAAAGCTCTATGGCTTTCCGGCAACTAAATCTCCTGTACCTACAGAGGAAGAATATGCAGGGATTATCAAAGGTCCAGTCAACTTTTTGGAAACTCATCTCGATGCGGTTCTACGCCTGCAACAGGAACGTCAATTAAGCGGTTTTGATACGGGACAACCTGTAATAATTGTGATGGCTTTTACTTCATTTGAAAAAACAGAAGATGATCTGCTTAAACGTGAAATAATGCTGGAAAACGTTACCGCTGCTTTGCAGAATGGATTATTGGTTGACACACAGAATTTGACGAAACGCGTGGTAAAAGCCCTTGAGGGAGAGCTTTCAGAGACAGAACTGGCACCTTTCCTAAAACTTGTAGGAGCATTGTTCACTTCCTTGAAAGCACAAAAACGAAATTCACGTGTTTTATTTGAAACTCTGGTGGAAAAAGCAAATGCCGCGGAAAATTTATCAGAACGCCGACTTTATCTTAACGCTGTACTTGCGGGTGCGAAGGTTTTTCCGGAAGAGGCCAGTTTTAACCTTGCCTCCGCGAGTGACGATGATGTAGTGACAAGTCATCATCTTCAAACTGAAATGCAAAAACTAGAGGAAACTCTTTAACAACTTGTGAAGCATAGAAATGTTTTTACTATCATCCAAAAGAGGCTTCTCATGAGAACGCTTTTCAAATTTCTGCTGCTTTTATTTCTGCCGCTGACGCTGTTTTCCTGTTCGGATAAACAAGGGTCGTCTCAAAGTTGTTCGATTCAGCTTGATAATCAAAAATATTCTGCGGTAGCCACAAATGAAAACTGCACAAATTATGAAAGAGGCAGCGCCTATCTGGGATTAGCAGGAGTTTCATTTGGAAATTTTCTCAAAACCGGAGCTACGGATAACCTGACAAAAACGCTGGGGATTTCTCCGTTAAGTTCCGCTCTTGATTATACAACCGGCAACCGCGGATATCTGACTAGTGCAATTTGTTTGATTGGCCCCAATACTATCGTCACCTCCAACCGCTGTAACGGAAGTTCAAGAACACGCTCGGCTGATGAAGTGGAAATCTCAATGTTTGCCAATATCGCTGATTTGATTTACCTCAACTATGGTGTACTCGACACTGATTCAAACGGTGATGTTTCAAGTACGGAAACAAGTAACTTCACAGCCCTTGACACAAGCGGTGTTAGCAGTTCCGGCGGAGGAACAGCATTGAGCGTCTACAGCCGCTACGAAGTTATTGCGGGCAGTATAACTTATGTATCTAATAACGATCTGACTAAGTGTGTCACTTATACTGACAGTTATGTGGTAGATCCTAGTACAGGCAGTAATTGTGTCGCAAAAGCCCTTGCTGATGGTGTCTCGATAACTGAAATCAGACCTATTTTCAAATTTGATAGCATGACTGACATCACAGGTGGTGGAAATTTAAGCAAAAAAATTGATATGGTTAGTGAACTGACCAGCATTTCAAATGCGCTTGATGGAGATTTTGCCGAGCTCGGTATAAGCACAGAAAACAGTATGCGTGTGAGTCTTTCAGAAGGACTGAGCAAACTGGACAATGGAGCTAGAGCTAAGGACAATGCTACCTGTACCGCTGTGGGTCTATTTGATGTTATGTACCTACTCGTCCAGGATCCTGCAGACAACAGCACCTCATCGACTGATTTAAAAAGCAAGAATCTGATCCTCCTGGCTGATTTAGTCAGTTCTGTAGACAGCAACTTGAGCGTAGCAACAGTCAACGGTTTGACAATGAGCCACGCCAGACTGGTTTATGCTACTGACAGTCCTGCCACAACATATACTGATTCATACGAAACAGCTGAAAGTTCACTTTACTCAGCAATGAAAAATGTCCGCAGTCTTGGTGTTGAAACAACTGTCAAAGGTGACGGTAAGGTCAC
>JACNKY010000222.1:0-1368 GCA_014381795.1 Pseudomonadota bacterium
AGAACAGAAAAAGGTAAATCAGTTGAACAGACCCTCAACGATCTTGGTTCTGCTCTAAACGCTTCCGGACTGGATCTGGAATTAATTCGTGCATATCCTCCAGATACTGATGGTAATCTTTCTCAAGCTATAACTTTCAGACACAAGGAATTTGGTAGTGAACATACCTTCCAAGTTGCAAGTAACACAGCTGGACTTGTTTCAAACGTCTCAAATATGAGTGTTGCTGTTGAAAACGGTCAGGATGTAAAGGGCATAATCAATGGTGAAGAAACAACCGGTAAAGGTCAAGAATTGACAGGTGCAAAAGGTTCTGGAACTACTGAAGGTATTAGAGTCAGATACACCGGTGAATCAGTTCCGTTGGGTGGAAATGCTGGTACTCTTACTTTTTCACAAAATTCGCTGTCATTCCAAATTGGTGGAAATGCTAACCAGTATTCAGAGATCTCTTTAAATAGCATTAAAACATCAGATTTGGGCAGAGGACAAGTAAATGGTTCTGGATTCAAATCACTCTCAGATGTCAGTATGCTGAGTGCTGAAGGGGCTCAAGATGCTATTAAGATCATCGATAAAGCAATTGAAGAGATAACTGCTAACCGCGGTGAAATGGGAGCTTTCCAGAAAAACAACCTTGAAAGCAACCTGAATTACTTGAGGATTGCTCATGAAAATACCGTGAGCTCAGAATCAGTAATTCGTGATGCGGATATGGCAGCTGAAATGGCAGCATTTACTCGGAATCAGATTATGAGCGAAGCAAGTACTTCCATGCTTGCACAGGCGAATCAAAACTCAATGAATGTCTTAAAGTTGTTGGGCTAAGTCTCTTTAGCATTGATTCCAAAAAGAATAGGCTTTCCGATAAATCTGTTGGAAAGCCTTTCTTATAACTGCGTTCTGGATCTTGACTTAATCAATATTGGTTCAGGTCAGAACAAGTATAAAGAATCTGTAAGAAATATGCAGAAAATAAGTATTTAAGACAAAGGACAAAAAAAGTATTGTCCTTTGTCTTAAATATTAAAGCTGACCTTAGTAATTTGTAAAAAGCATTGAAAACATAATTTGTTATTTAGACAACAACAGTTTTCTAAAAGTAAATGTTTAGCATAAGGGTTTTCATGTTATCTGTAAAATAAATGAGTTTGAAATTATTGCATGAGTGTCTATGTCAGCTGAATCAGCTAGAAAGGACAATCTAAGCTGGGTAAATGAACTGATTAAAAAGATAGTAATCTTGAAATATACAGAGTGTATTGTTCAGTATATCAGGAGATTTGAAAACACGAAATTTAACAACAATGCTTCGTCTGGCGAGGCTTAAATAGATAGATGAAATTTTAGAATATTATTTTAAGTGTA
>JACNKY010000222.1:2214-9180 GCA_014381795.1 Pseudomonadota bacterium
GGGACTGAATCAAGCTATCGATAATTCCGAGATGGCAGTTTCGCTGATGCAAACAGCGGAAGGCGCACTAGAAGAAGTCAGCAGCGCACTGATTCAAGCACGTCAATTGGCTGTTCATGCAGGCAACGAGGGTGCCAACGATCCTAATATGCTCGAGGCGGATCAAAGTGAAATAAATAATATCCTAGAGCAAGTCAATCGTATTGCTACAAGTACACAGTATGGTCATAACTATTTGCTTGATGGAAGTCGGTCAGGTAATGGAGTAACAACCGGAGATAATCTGGAATTTGTCGGCGCAACTACTGAAGCAGCCAGTTCTGGTGTAGGTGGTTATTCAGTAAATATCAGTAACGCAGCGAGTCGGGCCAATCATACTGGTTCAGTAGCTTTGACTCAAGATATTATTGATTCAGGTGAGCAAATTACTGTTTCAGAGGGTGGAAGGACTGTTAACTTTTTAACAGAAAAAGGAAAGACAGTCGAACAGACCCTGAATGATCTGAGTACGACAATTAGTGATGCAGGATTAGAAATTGATTTAATCCGACCTTATCCTCCTGTGACTGACGGAAATGTGGCTCAGGCCGTTTCATTCAGACACAAGGAATTCGGCAGCGAACATACTTTTCAGGTTGCAAGTAATACAGCCGGACTAGTATCAGATACCGCAAATACTAGCGTAAAAATCGAAAATGGTACTGATGTCGCCGGTGAAATAAACGGTGAAGTATCATACGGAAAAGGTCAGGTTTTGACTGGATCAGATGGTTCAGGTACTGCGGAAGGAATTAAGGTTCGTTATACCGGTGAAGCAGCCCCTGAACAAGCACCTTTGCTTGACTCAAATGGTCAACAACAAGTCGGAGCAGATGGCATACCTCTGAATGAAGCAGGAAGTGCTGGAACAGTTACTTTTTCGCAGAACTCATTGACCTTTCAAGTTGGTGCTAATGCTGATCAGCATTCTGAAATATCGCTGAGAAGTATCAAAACCAATGATTTGGGTAGAGGTGAGAAGAATAGTTCAAACTTCAAATCTTTAGCTGAAATTTCGGTGATGAACTCGGATCAGGCTCAAGATGCTATCCTGGTTATCGACCAGGCAATTGAGGAAGTTAGTGTGTCACGCGGTAAGATGGGTGCGTTCCAGAAGAACAATCTGGAAAGTAACCTGAATTACCTCCGGGTTGCACATGAAAATACTGTCAGTTCGGAATCAGTAATTCGTGATGCGGATATGGCTGAAGAAATGGCAACATTTACCCGGAATCAGATCATGATGGAAGCAAGTACTTCCATGATGGCACAGGCAAATCAGAATTCTATGACTGTGTTAAAGTTAATAGGGTAGTCTTTAAGACATGTGGACACGAAACACTCATTTGTTTTTCTGTCCACAATCCTGATGTTTAATAATCAGCGCCCTGTGTTACGAAAGTAATACAGGGTTCCTGCCTCGCTCCCGACTATCAAATCCAAATCACCATCATTATCCAGATCAACAAAAACTGGATTCCCTCCAACAGGTAATTTCAGTTCCTTAAAATATTCTGGAGAAGGTTTCCAGTTAATTGATCCTGCTTTTTCAAGATCAAGCTGAAAGCTGTGCATTATTCCTGAATCAGAGCCAACAATCAATTCGGGTTGTTGATCATTATTTAGATCTGCAATTATCGGTATTGCACCGAGACCAACGTCCAGGTTTAAATACTTACGTCTCTCCAGTTCGAAACGGGAACTTTTACTGATTCCTGTACGCTCATATTTGTAGAGCTGCCCCAAAAAATTTCCAACAAGAAGATCATTTACACCATCTGCATTTAAATCAAGAACAGCAGGGACAGAGTTTATTCCACCGGTGACACCGATAAATGGTGTGGGATTAAAGACGAAATCTGCGATCTCAAAATTCCCTTTATTTTCCCAGTACTGAATACTACCTTGTTGATTCCCTACAAGGAGATCTAAATCCGTATCTCCATCTAAATCCGTAAAAACCGGTGCGGAATTCTTTCCTCCCCGATAATCAAGGAAGTTATTGCTTTCCAAAATCCATTCAGCATCTACAGAGTTATGTTCACGCCTGTAATATCTCAGTTCTCCGGACTTGTTTCCAATAATTAAATCAAGAATGTTGTCTCCATCTATATCCATAAATGCCGGAAAAGCGCGGCGGCCAAGTTCCAGGTTACCGTACTTCGCACTGACAAATTCAAAATTCGGATCTATTGGTTCATTTTCTTCCGGATCCTTTTCTGAAACAGGAGCCTCAAAGGCAATTTTTGTCTCAAGCTGTTGCTCTTTCTCATCTTCAACCTCCAGTGTGTTTTCGGAGAGAACTAATGTGCTTACTTTTTTAGTATCATCTTTTGTTATCATTCCGCCATTTTTCCAAAACAGCAGATTTCCTTCCTCATCTCCTAGCATTAAATCTGATTTGTTGTCTCCGTCAAAATCCGCAAAATGTGGTGTGCTATAGCTGATGCTCTTGATATTTTGCCAGTGTTCAGCCTCCAGCTTCCATCCACGCAATGCAGGAGATCTATCAGGCGGTATATGGCTTCGCAGACTTAAAAAGCCTTCACGCCCACCAACGACGAGATCAGGATATTTATCAGAGTTCCAGTCCCAAAAAGTTGGTGCCGCGTTGGCTTTCAACTGTATTCCTGAAATACGCGTATTAAGCAGCACAAAATGCGGTGCTGTTTTACTTCCCTGATTTTCATAGTAAATAATCAAACCTTTGCTATTTCCAACAAGCAGATCCAGATCAGCATCTCCATCCATGTCCTGCAGTAAAGGAGTACTGAAACTCCCAACGTCAATTTGCGAAATATTAACGTCATGTACGATCCAATTCGGTTTTTTTGCAGAACCGCGGTTGAGTAGCAATTCTAATTTGCCACTTTGATTTCCGCTGATGATGTCTAAATCACCATCTGCATCAATATCTGCTAATACAGGTGAACTGTATTGTCTTTTGTTTTTATTAAGAGCAGGAAAATGGATGGGATACCAGTCAGTTCCGCTCTCAGCCCTATTTTCAAACGCAAATATTTCTCCAGAACGACTGCCCAATAGGATATCGAGGCGGCCGTCTTTGTTCCAGTCACCACTTGTGATGCTGGAATGGCGCTCACTGCCGCTTAAACTCTCTATCTTAAAAAAGTTTCTACTGGCTAACCAGAGTTGATTCCTCGTAATAACTCCCTGTAATTTAAGTTTTTCAATTTCCTTATTTATTGCAGGAGTTTCAGCTTCTTTTCCTCCTTCTGCAGTAGGAGGATCTGTTTGCGCAACGTTCTCTTCAGGTTCACCCTCATTTGCGGTTTTCCCCTCAGCGTTTGCTTCACCAGCAGTATCTACTTCGCTTGCTATCTGAGCACTCCCGATATCTGTTGCAAGAGATACTTCATCCAAATTTGTGTCAACACTGAGGTCTGGTCGTAAAATATAGGGTTGCAGTTCTTCCATGCCTAATATTTTTACTTCTTGAGGTACACCGAATGCTGCAGCAAGAGTGGTCAGACACTCAGGAAATCCTCTTAATTGCTTACAGGCTTGTGAAAGGATTACTTCAAAAGAAGATAACTTATCGAGTTTTTCCAATTGAACGGCTGAAATTTTACTCAATTGATCCATCAGGACTTCGTTGTTTTCGTAATAGATAACCATGGAGGAGGCTGTACCTAAAAATAATTCCGGAAAATTATCCTGGTTCAGGTCTTTAAATGTGGGAGCAACGTTACCCCCGGTATCAATAAACTGGAAGTGCTTTGATTTTATTATCCATTGTGGCGCAAAGCGGTCTCCTCCATTAAGATAATAATTTATTTTACCATTAGATTTTCCTACAACAAGATCCAAATCATTATCCTGATCCCAATCTACCAACTCTGGAACAGCATCAATCTGCGGAGCAATGTCAGTAAGCAGTTCTGGTTGATATTTGCAGCGTATATCCGGTGGATCATCAACATTAAAATCCATACAAAAAACTGCTTCATCTGTCATTCCGGAATTAAAAAATAGATGAACTTTTCCGGATCTTGTTCCTACTAATAAATCTAAAGCACGGTCACCGTTTACATCAGCAAAACGAGGTACACTGTTTCCTCCAAATCTTAAACCCTTGTAAATTGGAGTTTTACGGAAAAAAATAGGACTAAGCTGGTTTCCTCTATTTTCATAGTAAAAGATATGTCCATCTTTGGAACCAACAAATAGATCAAAGTCACCATCATTATCGATGTCAGCAAACTCAGGTGCAGAGTTACTGCCTACATCCAGGACTGTTTTTAGCAGGCTGGGGTTGTTTTGTTCGTCTAGACCTTCATGGATCACTACAAAATCTTCAGTCTCCAATTTAAAGAGCGGTACTGAAAAACTGCCTTCATTAACAAAAAAAGCAATGCGCCCATCAGCTTTTCCGACAAACAGGTCATCGTCACCATCATTGTCTATATCGACAAAACGTAACTGACTACGTGCAAAATTGCGTGTGTAAAGCAGTTTTATTTTTCCTTTGATTCTTCCATAATACTGGGGGATCCAGTTATATGATGGAGTTAAAACATCTTCTGCAGCAATGATTTGAACAGCTGTTCCCGACAGAGAGAACAGGATCATGAAAAGCAGTGGAAAGAGCAGAATATTGAAAGATTTTGTGGCCTTGAACATGAATAACGAGGATTTGGTGAAAATGGTAGGAATTGAGTGAAGTTTCTGTAAAACGCTTTAGTCTTTAGTGATTTCTTTCAGTAATCCTGAACCTTTGAGTAACTTGCAAAGTTGATTTTAGGAACCGGATCCTGTATAAGTTTAATGTGTTTCATCACACGAAATTTATAGACTCTTGCCAAACATGTCAACTTAAATTTAAGTGAAGCTAAGTTGATGATAATAGTTTAAGATCCAGTTTTAAAAACAAAAAATATGTCTCTTATTTTGCTTTCAGTTTGTTTTGCCGTTGTCATCTGGTCTGCTACTATGCACTTCAGCTTTCTTGAAATTAATGCTGAATATATCATCTCCAGCAGGCTCAGGACTAAGTCACTCTGGTGATGACTTATTTGCTTTTACACTAAAGTCTTGTCTGTTGATGCACAAGCTCGGTATGTTTATTACTCATAAAATATATTCAAAATATTAAAGGCAGAGTGTTTATCTACCTGCTGTTTAATTATCAATATTATTAAAAGGAATTAAAATGGAATTGAAAATTGAAGTTAACAATATTCCTCTTAAAAATCAAAAACTCGAAGCACTAGTTGTTTTTGTTGCAGAAGACACAGATGTGAATGGAAGCGGACTTAAGGATCTTCCGGATGAGTTAAATAAACAACTCAGTACTTCTCTTAAACTGAGAATATTTAACGGAAAGAAAGGCAGTAGCCAGCACTTTATATCAGGCTACACAAAAATACCGCAGATGTTAGCAATTGGTGTAGGGAAAAAAAATGAACTGGACGCAGAAACCCTTCGACGTGCTGCTGGAAAAGCAGGTAAAATGCTGCCTGCGCTTAAAGCAAATACTGTCGGATTCGTGTTGACTTCATTACTCCAAAATACTACTGAAACTGATGCGGGGCAGGTACTTGTTGAAGGCTTAACATTGGGAGCTTATGAGTTCAATACTTACAAAAAACAGGAAAATAATAAATCAAATACTAAATTCATCAAAATTCATTGTTGTGATCCTGAAAAACTTACTTCTTTGAATGCCTTAAAAAATGGGAAAATACTCGCTGATGGAACAAATATGGCGAGGACATTGGGTAATACACCTGCAAATGATTTAAAACCTAAAGATTTAGCTGCAGAAGCAAAAAAAATAGCGAAGCAGTATAAAATGGAATGCACTGTTCTGGAAGAGAAAGATATGAAAAAGCTTGGCATGGGAATGCTGCTGGGCGTTTCACGTGGTTCAAGAGAACCGGCTAAACTTATTGTTCTGGAGTACAGTCACCAGAAAGCAAAACAGACTATTGCTCTTGTCGGCAAAGGAGTAACATTTGATTCAGGTGGAATTTCACTCAAACCTGGAAAAAATATGGATGAAATGAAATTTGATATGTGTGGTGCCGCGGCTGTTTTAGGAGCGATGAAAGTCATTGGTGAGATAAATCCAAAACTGAATGTTGTTGCTGTCATTCCAACTACAGAAAACATGCCCGACGGTGATGCACTGCGTCCGGGAGACATCGTAACGGCGCATAACGGTAAACGTGTCGAAATCCTCAACACAGATGCGGAAGGTCGTTTGATTCTGCGTGATGCACTGAGTTATGTCGTTAAGGAATTCAAGCCTGATGCAGTTGTCGACCTGGCAACTTTGACAGGTGCATGCATTACCGCGCTGGGACACCTCACAACCGGCGCAATTACGAATAATGATGACTTGATGGAACAGGTCCGGAAGGCAGGAATTAACAGCGGAGACCGCGTTTGGCAACTGCCGAGTTTTCCTGAGTACGGTGAATCGATAAAAGGGAAATATGCGGATTTGCAAAATATAGGTGTCGGTGATTCCGGAACTATCATCGGAGGATTGTTTTTAGAGCATTTTATTGATGGAACACCCTGGGTCCATCTTGATATTGCCGGAACATCCTGGAATGTAAAGCACATCGGTTATCATCCTAACAGTGGTGCAACAGGGGTCGGCGTGAGATTGCTTGTTGATCTGGTGCAGAACTGGAAAACGCTGAAATAAGCGTTACTAAAATAAAATTGAATCTGTTGAAGACTGAATAATGAATAAAAGTCGCGACACACATTATCACAAACTGGTCAAGAAACTGATCAGCACGGAACGTACAGAATTGCTAAAAAGCGTTTTTGAACCGCTTAAGCCAGTTGAAATTGCCAATATTTTGCTGCAGTTGAAACTGAAGCATCAACTGGTCGTGCTGGAAAATCTCGAAAGAGAGATTTCTTCAGAAGTCCTAAACAATTTGCAGG
>JACNKY010000253.1 GCA_014381795.1 Pseudomonadota bacterium
AAAAGCCCTCGAAGCGACTGTTTCTGAGTCAGGCCGCCAGTTGCACACACCGAAGATATCTGCGCTTGAGTTTACCCCCCCTCCTGACGGTCAAAAATGACTAGATAATTAGGCTAAGTCAGACACCGTCAAGGGGTTTCGTTCAAACATCACTAAAAAATAGATAAATTTAGAGATATAAGTATCGAATTCTAGAGCTTTTCAAATGATTGTCAAGTAAAAAATGTCTTTTTTTCATTATTTTGCCTATAAAGCTAATAAAGAAGACATTTTAAGCCTTGTTAGGTTATTATTTTAACAAGCTATTTTTACACTCTCAGCAGAGGAAATCATAGCTGATGAAATAAGTATGCGGATTTTCGGTACTTAAGGCTTATACAAAGTGCTCTGTATCAGGCTTTCTTACTGATTCAGTCATAATATCTTTCAAACCAAAAAGGACAAGTTGATTAAATTACTACTGGATGTAGACACGGGCATTGATGATGCCCTAGCTCTTTTTTACCTGGCCCACGCGCAAAAGAAGGGTGAAATTGAAATTTTAGGTAGTACTACTGTTGGTGGAAATGTTGAAGTTGGGCAGACGACGCTTAACACACTTAAAATATGGGAAATGCTGGAACTTGATATTCCAGTCGCAGCAGGGGCAAAACAGCCCCTTATGGTTCCTTTGAATCCAGCTCCTTATGTACATGGTGATGATGGACTGGGGAATACTTTTCTACCGGCACCGAAAAAAGGACCTTCTGAAGAATCTGCCGTGGAGATGATTTTACGGTTGAGTCATGAATATGCCGGCGAATTAACTTTGCTCACAACCGCGCCTTTGACTAATATTGCAGTGGCATTACTGCATGATCCTGATCTTGCCAAAAGAATCTGCAAAGTTGTGATCATGGGTGGATCTGTTTTCACAGGGAATGTTTCTGCGGTAGCTGAAGCTAATATTGCGAACGATCCGGAAGCCGCTAGGATTGTGTTCCGTTCCGGAATGGAGATGACACTGGTCGGTCTTGATGTAACCCATGAGGTTTACTGGGAGGAGCAAGATCTGCAGGCATTAGTGAAGATCGCTAATGAGCGTTCGGCATTTTTACTGCAGATCATTGGTTTTATTTCCACGGCCTACGAAAATCTTTCAGGTTGGAAACGCTGTGTGTTGCACGATCCTCTGGCGGCCGGAGTTTGCCTTTTTCCAGATTTAGTTAAATGCGAGAAGCGTTATGTAGACGTGGAGTTGAACGGAGAATTAACCCGTGGAATGACCGTGGTGGATCGACGCGGCCGCACACCTCTCGGTGAGGAAAATATGCAGGTCGCGCTTGAAGTTGACGCGGAACGTTTTAAAACTCAGCTGATGGAAAGTTTGCTGGCCTGGGCCAGGGAAGGATAAGCTTTCTCAGGCGCAGAGAATAAAATCTTCGTCTTCCAGCAGTTCAAGTCCTGAACCCACCCAGTCTGCAGGTTTAAAGGCCTGAAGGAGATCAATCACCTGCTGGCGTGACTGCCGGTCAACCGGTGAGTAAGGCAGTCTGAACACTGGCTGAACCGCACCTGTCATGCTCAGAACAGTGTTGAGGGCATTTGGACTGGGAACATGAAATAGCCACGCCATCAACGGTTGCAAACGGGCATTCAGCTCAAGGTCATCTGTATCCATCAATTGCCGCATCAGTCCTGGAAGTAAATTACTGGTCACTGAAATAACACCGTGCGAACTGTGCCGGTGACGTCCCTCAAAACTTTGATCATCATTTCCGGACCAGCAAGCGATTCCTTGTGCTTCATAGTGGCCCATCCGTTCGTTACCAGCACATTCTTTTACTCCAATTAAATTTGGATGCTCTGCGAGTTCTTCAATTAAATCGGGCTGCAAATCCTGCCCAGTACGTCCTGGCACATTGTAAATAATGCTAGGGCCTAAATCGAGGACTCTCTTGAAATGTTCTTTGAGCCCCGCAGCAGAGGTTTTTCCGTAATACGGATTTATCTGCAACGCCGCGTCCATGCCGAATGCAAAACCGTAATTGGTGCCTTTGAGTGCTTCACGTGTGTTGTTGCTGCCTGTATTGCCGACAATGACAAGTTGGTTACCGAACTTATTTACGCTGTGGGCAATCAACATCAGATGCTCTTCCCAGTCCATCAAATGGCCTTCACCAGTAGTTCCGCAAACAATCAAACCTTCGACACCATGTTCAATTTGTGCTTCAACCAGTCGGTCATAACTTTCCAAATCGACGTCACCATCGGGTTTATAAGGTGTTTTGATTGCGGTCATTAGACTCGCGGCTTTAATTTTTTCCATTTTATCTTGCAGCTTAGTTTTTCGTTTAAAGGCGGAAATTTTTCATTTATTCTGCGTCTGTTGAAGACGCACCGAATTGAGTTAAAGAGCAGTCAGAAGTTTAGCGCAAAAGGCAGAAACGATCAAGACTGGCTAAGAAATTTTCCTCAAGGAACTTTTTTTAGATTCGACTCGTAATAACGTGTATAAAGATTTCCGCGCTCCACAAAGCGTACCCCATATACATTGCTCCGCAAGCCAGGGCGAAAAAAACTGTTTTCTATCACACCAAGCCACTGATCGGTAAGATGTTTTTTCAAAACAATCTGCACGCGGTCGCCCTGCTGGAAACTGGGATTGATTGCTTTAGGTGTTGGACATACTTTTTTATAGAGTGATGTGTCACCATAGCAAATCCATGAAGCCCTGATAATTATGCCGATACGCTGTGGTCCGCCGTTTACCTGAATAAAGTCTGTCGGTGAAAAAGAGGTGATGACTTTGCGTGAAGAGTTTGCAATCCGGTCAAATACCTCCAGCTCATAGGCACGGTATTCTGCAAAAAGCGTTGTTACACTCAGTAGGAAAAGCATTACGGTAAGATTCCAGCGCAATTTCCAGTTCATCGGTTTACTTCTTTGAGGCTGGCTCCGTCAAAGACTGTGTCCTGATCCATAACTCCGACCATGGAGGCACCGTCAAAAATGCTATTGCTGAAATCTGCCTTTGTCAGATTAGCGTTATTGAGAACAGTATCAGTCAGTTCTGCTCCTCCGGCTTTTGCACCCATTAATAAAACTTCGTCCAAAATAGCGGAATTTAAACGCGCGTTCTCCAGTGTAGCGGAAAAAAGCCTGGCTTTGCTCAAATCACATTCCTGCAGAGATGCTTCTGAAAAATTGCAAAAGTTTAAAATTGCACCCTGCAGTTGTGATGTGTCCAGTCGTGCCCCCCTGAAATCTGAACCAGTAAAGTCTGAAGCAGTTGCTGTTATCCCTACGCCGTGGCAGGCATTGAAATCACAAACGTGAAATTTAGCGCCGCTTAAATTAGATGCGTTTAAATTTGAAAAAGAAAAATTGATGAGATCACCGCGGGCTTCGATCAAAACAACATCTTGAAGAAAAGAACCACTGAAATCGGTACTGTTCAGAACCGTCTCCCGCAAGTTGACTTCGATCAAGACACTGTCACGTAAATCAGATTTGCTGAAATCACATTCCACAAATGTTGATTCCTGCAAGTTGCACTCCTGCATTTCGCAGTCATTAAGCAAACATGCTTCAAAACGTGAAAATGCAAAATTTGAGCGGTTGATACTGCTACCGCTAAATTTACACTTGTTAAAAGCCGCGCCTTCAAAATTGAAGTCATCCAGATTCAGTCCGGTCATATTAATTTCCCTCAGTGAATCACCGCGCTTTAAACGTCGTTCTAAATCTTTTCTGGTTATATCATCCATTCGTTCTTTTTAGTTCCTCTATTCCTTTTCCTTAAAAAAGATCAGACCGTAGATTTCAGGAAATATTCCTGGTAACGTTGCAAAAGTTCTTTGCAGGGTGTGGCCTGAACTCCATTTTCAGCAAAACTATAAGCTTTATCCGTCGTCCTTGTGAGCACATTATAGCGTGATCGACGCACGTTGATTGCTGTACCGGCCGTGATTTTTCCGGTGATAAAAACTGCGCCTCCGTTTATGGTCTTGTTCAGTTCGTTGATTCCATCCTGTGCTTCCCGTTTACGGAGATCGGAGATAGCACTGCTGACATATTTATTGGCCTTTGACTCAAGTTCAGTCAAAGTACCGATTTTTGTCTCGTCCCAGCCGATATCTTCAAGTTCATCAATAATAACAGTAATTTTATCGAGATCGTCCTGCAGCGAATGCAGAGATTCCTGGGCCTTTTTTTCAAGTTCGTTAAACAGCTTACGGTTTTTAAGTGTAATCCCAACTTCTATGATAGTCTGCGGTAGTTCGTTTTCAGGATCTTCATCTTCATCTTCATCAATTGGCTCATCCTTTCGAGGCACGCCGACATTCGGTAGCCGGATCAGGTTTCCGGCCTGCAGGACTCCTCCGGAAACATAACCTTGTTTAGAAGTTACCTGGAGGGTCGATCCACAGTATATTTTTGAATTGACGATAGATTCTGTGATTAGAGCATGTTCTCCGACAGTGGCTTGTGTATCAGTCATGTTGTTTGCGTGTAGCGTACTTCCGCACTGGACGACTGCACCTTTGAGACCCTGCGCTACTCGAATTTCTCCGATTGAGCGTAAACGTGCTTTACCTACTGAACCTCCAATGTCAATCCTGACTGCTTCAATGCTACATCTGTCAGAGACATTTCCGCGTATACTGACAATTCCGTCAAAACGCACATGTCCTGTGGAGGCATCAACTTTCTCGACGACTTTCACTTTTTCCACCGAAATGCTGTCTTCATTAATACAGACAACACCGGATTTTTCCGCGATAATATGAGTGCCTTCCGGATTATATCTGGTATTGCGTCCTGGGCGAATACGGTATTGTTTCACGGGAGTAGAACTGATGAGTTTACCGGTGATTGTATAACCATCCTTGCCCATGGTAGCAGTTTCAAGACGTACCAGTTCCTGACCTTCCTCCACTTTCTGCAAAACCGTTACCTCCCGAAGATTTGCGCGGGTTCCTAAAGGCGGACGTAACTTCTCTGGAAGAAAGAGCAGTTCCGGAAAACCATGGATGCCCTGTACAGATTCTTTCCCACTGGCGACAAGTGCTGGCTCATAATAAATCTTTTCCGCAATAATTTTTTCAATAATTTTGTTGTTGAATCCCTGTTGAATATTTTTTTCTTTGAGCACACTAATAATCCGTTCCAGTGTCAAAGCCTCTTCCTCTTCCTTCGGTGGAATGATGTTAAGATAACCCTTTGCTTCATCTTTACTAAGTTCAACCTGCAAGGTGAAACCGGTGGTTTCAAAATCTGTTAGAAAATCAAAATCACCACTGGTTCTTTCATAAATTTCCTGCAATTGTTCCGGAACGTAATCCACACCCATCAAATGCAGTTCTGCCTGGATATCGTCCATATTAGCTAATTCCGCTCCTACCAACTGCTGCGGAATACGCAATAGGACTTTCCCGTCTTTAATCGATATTTTGTATAAGTCTGCCTTTGGCATGGTATAAGTGTAGCAACTAGGATCTTGGGTGGAGGCTGGCGAAAATTATTAATTTATCTCACAATTTCTTTTATTTCTTCCGGGCTCAAGGCTCTGCTTTCTCCTGCTTGCAAATCTCCTAGAGTAACAGGACCAACTTGGAAGCGCTTAATTTTTTGCACAGAATGACCGAGGGTCAGCATCATTTTTTTAATCTGCCGGTTTGTACCTTCTCTGAGAAAAATCTCCAGCCAGGTTTTGTCATTGACATTGTGTAATATTTTTACCCGTACAGGCTGCTGTTTCTTTTGTTCAATCACCGGACTCTGCCGCAGGGCAGACAAAGTTTCATTATTTACTAATCCACGTACCTTGACGAAATAACCTTTCCAGGCTTTGTGACTTGGGTGCATCAACTGCTGAGACAAATCACCGTCGTTGGTCAGTAAAATTAAACCTTCCGCGTCATAGTCAAGCCGGCCAACTGGAAAAAGTCTGGCGGAAGTTCGCGGGAAAAAAGCACTAATTGTTGTACGTCCCTCAGGATCGTTGAGTGTCGTGATGCAATTTTTAGGCTTGTAGAGAGCATAGACCTGCGTTTTTTGTTGCTGAGGAATTTTTATTCTCCTGCCTTCTACGCTCAAATGATCTTTTCCGATGATCATTTTTTGGCCCATTTCTTTAACAGTCTCCCCATTCAGGATCACCGCCCCAGACATGATTAATTTTTCCGCAGCACGTCTTGACGCAATTCCGGCCATTGCGATTACTTTTTGGATACGGATTGGTTCTTTTGAAGTTGAATTCTGCATTAGCTGATATTTTCTACTTGAAGGAATGAAGGTTCATCCTGAATACGCAGCAGGGCATTTTCTGCTGCTAATTGGCTGGCCAGTTTTTTACTGGCACCAATGCCTCTGCCGCACTCTTTTTCTTTGACAAAAACCGCCATGGTAAATTCTTTTTCGTGATCAGGACCAGATTCTTCCATCAATTCATAAGTTGAAGGAATACCGAAAAGTTTTTGTACGTGTTCCTGTAGTTCGGATTTATAATCCCGGGTAATGTAACCTTCAGCATCCTCTGGTACATGAGGCAGAAACAGGGTTTGAATGACTCGTGAAATTATTGAAATTCCGTGCTCTTCTCGGCTGTCAAGGTAAACCGCGGCCATGACTGCTTCAAAGGTGTCTGCCAGCAATGATGTCTTTTGGCGCCCTCCGGTAACTTCTTCACCTCTGCCAAGCAAGAGGCACTCACCTAATTCCAGCGCGTGGGCCTGTTTGCTGAGTCCGGATTCACTTACGAGGCTGGCCCGAAATTTTGAGAGTCCACCTTCGTCCAGTTCAGGAAACTTTTCCATCAACATTTCACTGATCACGAGGTCCAGAACCGCATCTCCAAGGAATTCGATTCTTTCGTTATTACCGTAACTTATTTCGGTTTCGGGGGGTATAAAAGATTTATGAGTCAGTGCCTGCCGTAGAAATTTCGGATGCTGGAATTGATAAGCTAAACGTTCACAAAGTCGAACCCACTCTTTTTTCATCATTTTACCTGCTCCTTCGTTTGCACCAAACACGGACAGTTTGGGGACTGTAAAACCCAAGGCTCAAATAATGCGTCAAACCGTCCAGTGTCGATTGTTCAATTTCAACCATAGAAGCACCGCTGGGGCAGGCAGAACGAATGTTTGTCGGGCCGCCGATTTGGCTGACAGGAAAAAGCATGCTCGTGCTGGTAATTTCTCCATCGTGCTTTTCACGCAATATATCTGTATCATGGTAAAAACGTACTGTGTAACACCCCGTAAGCAAAATCGGCAAAGCTGCAGTGATCAGCAAAGTTAATCCTACAGAAAAAAGATAATTTAATTTAAGTTTGCTCATTTGCAAATAATTTATGAGGTGCAAACCCGTAAGTGGATTAAGACAGCTTGTTCAGCTCCAAAAGAGCTATCCCGTGAAACAGTTACTGAAAACGAAAACATTGACAATATAACCTATTAATTTAGCTCACTTTTACGCTCTATGACAAGTTTTATCGATACTCACTGTCACTTGGACAAGCTGGATTCAACTCCGGAGGAAGCAGTTAATGAAGCAAAAGATGTTGGAGTACAGCGGATGCTCACCATTTCTGTTGATGAGCCATCGCTTGATTTTGTCTCGAACGCAGTGCAGCAATTTCCGGAAGTATACGGCAGTGTCGGTTTTCATCCTCATGATGCATCAGCCATGAGCGATTCTCTGGAAAATAAAATTCGTCAACTCGCACAAGAAGAAGAGAAGCTGATCGCAATTGGAGAAATAGGACTGGATTATCATTATTTGTATTGTCCTGTTGAGGTACAGCAACGAGTATTCCGTCAACAACTCATGCTTGCAGAAGAACTTAACCTGCCTGTTGTAATGCACAGTCGGGAAGCAGAAGCTGATACTCTGAAAATCCTCAAGGAAATTCCTGTTAAGTCACTTGGTGTAGCGCACAGTTTTACCAGTTCATTTGAGATGGCGCGCACACTGGTGGAAATGGGATGGTATCTTGGGATTAACGGAATTGTAACCTTCAAGAATGCGGAAGATTTACGAGAAGTAGTGCGCTGGCTGCCTTTGGAGAAGATGCTCTTGGAAACAGACTCACCTTTTCTGACACCTGTGCCCTTCCGTGGGAAACCCAACAAACCCGCACATATTCCTGTAATTGCAAATTTTATTGCAGAATTGCGAGATATTTCTCTGCAGGAATTAGCCGAACAAACCAATGAAAACGCTCAACGCTTGTTTAAATTACCACAAGAAAGTTGAGGTGTTTTTAAATTTACAGCTCCAATACTCCTCCTCATAAGTCTACACTTAAAACTGTCCTAATCATTTCCGTTTTTAAAAAAGTTAACACAAAATCAGTACTGAAAACTTTCTGCAGTGTTCGTAATTACATTTATATTCAGTTTTTTTGTTTACTCCCCTGTTGGTTGTTTAAAGAGGTGGTAAAAAAATTCCTGATATCAATTGTAGTTTAGAGAAGAGTTATCGCTTCCCCCGAAATATCACGGTTTTAGGACTTTTTTCGAGTCCATCAAGAATTAATTCCAGAAAATGCCGGTATTTTCACGGTTATTGCTAACCTAGAGCGTGTCTCAAAAATTGACACTTTGTTAAATTGAATTAGAGGCTTAAAGAACCTCACATCCTTTGACATCTGGAGAGTATTTTTTATGGAACAGGGAACGCTAATAGGAACTATTTTAGCATGGGTACTTTTATTCATTGCAATGTGTTTCGATTTTTCAACTTTTAATATAAAATTCGGAAATCTTGCATATTTTGTTGATGCACCATCCTTGTTGATCGTTTTTGGAGGAACAATAGCATCCACATTTATTTCACATCCTATGGGTGACGCTAAGGGGTTTTTGGGTTACATCGGCAAATCGTGGAAACAAAATCCGGTTGCGTTGGTAGAAACGTTGACATTGATTGTAGACGTTTCCAAAATTGCCAGGAAAAATATTCTAGCGATTGAAGATGCATTGCCCAGCATAGAAAATCTTTTTCTACGCGGAGGATTGAGACTGGTAGTGGACAGGGCTGACCGAGAAGCAATCGTGAACATGATGGCGCATGAAGTTAAATATACCATGGC
>JACNKY010000185.1 GCA_014381795.1 Pseudomonadota bacterium
CGGGATTTCAACCATGGCCTGGGGCAAATGGCTAATCTTGACGGATTCATGATTGGACGTGCAGCAATTGGAAATCCCTGGTGTTTTCAGGATCGGCGAAAATATCCTGAGCCGACTCTCGATCAACGCATTGAATTGGCGCTAAAACACTTTCACTTGTATCGACGATTCAAGCAGGAGCTAGTGGCTGTACGAGAATTCAGAAAGTATATCGGGAATTATGTAAGTGGTTTCCGTAACGCGAAAGAATGGCGTAACTGCTTGATGCAATGCCAAAATGAGAAATCATTTGTGGAATGTATGCGGGAAATCCAGCAACTCGAACCACCGCTTGCTTTGACCGGTTAACCCAGGAAATGCTTCTACTTGCAGAATAATTGACTAACTTTATTTAGCTGTTTTTTCGTTCCTCTTGCGTGGTAAAGATAACTATTTTGACTACACCACGCTTTAAATTAAAATTGACTTCCATGCCTGTTAGAGGCATCATATAAAGCATTGTTTGTCTTTTTTTCCTGCAGACAACATCTCCAAAAGAATGCACCCGTAGCTCAGCTGGATAGAGCATCAGTTTGCGGTACTGAGGGTCATAGGTTCGACTCCTATCGGGTGCACCAGCATTACCAACGGATTACAGAGCTTTTACCCTCATAAAACAACCCATAATTGATTGGTTACGAATGGTTACGGGCATGAACAGAATTAAATCAGGCAATACAAAACCTTAAAAAGTCGTTCGTCCACTCCTTCATACATCTATGATACAGATTTGTGATTCACCTTAAATAATATACCTAGCAAACCTGATATTACATTGCAGATTTAGCAGTCAGTCATCTCTGCCCATTGTTGATTCTGGCATCATCACTTAGGATGAAAAACACAACCGATTAATAAGATCTTCTTGATTCTCATAACCTACCGAAAGCAGCTCCACGAAAACACATGCTCTTCCTCCTTCCTCTTGCCTGTTAAATCATCCATGTTCATGCTACTAGAACGCTGCTGACAGCGGCGTTATTTTATTTATACGACTTATATTTGCCCTTCAATACTGCTTAAACGAAGATATATGGACTATATGGGCCATTCTAAACAAGATCTATACACCAACCCTTAATACTTTGGAATATTAGCTGAAAAAAGAGAAAATATTGACTTGATTTATTTTTATCACTCTATAAAATCATGGCATTATTGATTAGGGAGCCTTTTGGTGATTCTACCCTACTGATTCTCATATGCTTTGATATCACTGCGTAATAATTAAATATTTGATCCTCATAATTTCTTACTGTGAGATTATTCACAGCACGTTTAAATAAAATATAATGAAAGGTAAAAATGAGTAAAATTAAACTTCTTATGATTGTCTTTTTATTTGCTGGATGTTCCGTACCAGATTTTATGATCCAGGGCCAACTAGATGATTTTGAAAGAGCCCTTGAGGCAGAGGACGTGAATTGGATTATGGATCAATACACTGAAGACGTTGTTCGAGAACTTCCAGATGGCTTCAAATTTAAGGGCAAGGATGAGGTGCGAATGTATTGGGAAGATCTCTTTCAATCTGTGGATAATATAGATGTTGAGGCTATTGATTTTGTAACATCCGGTTTTCCGCCGGCCAAATTGGCTCTTCACTGGAGGTGGAAAGCAGATGTTGTAGCAAAATCAAAATACTTTAAATTTGATACTGTAGGTACGACAATAAAAATTGAAGGTATGGACCTCACTTATGGTAGTGGTTTCAAAACGGCAAGGGTCATTACTTTCTGGAATACCTTAGATATGCTACAGCAAGCAGGCTACAAGGTTACCAAATAGGCTGAAAATTCATCGGCTAGATCAGTCTATCCTACCGAGAAAAGTTTGCTTTTCATTGATCCTGTGTTAAACTCGCAACTGAAGATTAAAATGAAATTTCTTAGTTGCAGAACATTAAATTAATTCAGGAGAGCGGCCTCAAAATGGCAAAAATTATTACATTCGCCAGTCAAAAAGGCGGGGTAGGTAAAACAACCTCTGCGGTGCATTTGGCAACTGCATTTGCTCTCGGCGGTTATAAGACGCTTCTGGTTGACCTTGATCCTCAAGGTTCAGTTCATCACTCTCTTGGAGTAGAGAATCCTGCCGGTTTGGGTATCCGTGAAGTTTTTTGTACTCCCAATATTTCACTGGAAGAAATTATAACCACCGGCAAACACAAGAATCTTGACTTGCTGCTTTCAAATATTCAAGACCTGCTGACAGAACAAACCGTCAACAAAATATCCTCCGACTATTACCACGTTTCACAATGGATTGAGCAGAATGCTGCTGCTCACTATGATTTTATTATCATGGACGCACCTGCTTCCACAAGTTCTCTTAGTATTAACGGGATGCTCGCGGCAGACCTCATTATTGTCCCGCTGGAATGTGAAACACTAGCCATAAAATCTCTTAAACGTTTCTTGCAGGCTTTCAAGGAATTGCAGAGAACGATTGAACCGAGGCTTAGGTTGGCAGGAATATTACTGACTATGTATGATGAGAATATCCTCTCCCACCGACAAGTTTGCAAACAAATTTGCCAGACCCTTGGCGACTCTGTTTTTGAAACCATTATTCCAAATTGCCCACACATACTTGAAGCCAGTAATTTAGGAATTGATGTTATTCAGCGACACCTGAATTCAGCCGGTGCAACCGGTTATATCCGTCTTGCTAATGAATTGCTGGACCGTTTCCTTTTACCAAAATCCGACGAGGCGAGTAAACAAAAACTAAACACAGACTGAAATTATTTAAAGTTAAATTATCTTTATACAGGAGAAGCAGGAGGTACAGGAGGCATTTTTTCAGCATAACCTTTTCTCAAAATGAACTATGTCTCAGAAGCTGTTTCCGCTCAAAATTCTATTTTATTTATTTGTTAGTGTATTAATTTTTGCTACAACCCAACTGGTTGCGGTTGATGTAAGTCAAAACGAGCATAAAATAAAACCGCTGCTGGCAAAAGTTTACCGCCAGGAAGATGTTTCACAATGGATGGTCAGTGAAAAACTGGATGGAGTGCGTGGAATTTGGAATGGCGAAAAACTCCACTTTCGCAGTGGAAAGCTGATTCATGCTCCGAAATGGTTTACAGAAAATTTTCCTCCTCAACCAATGGATGGTGAGCTTTGGATGGGGCGTGGAACTTTTGACCGGCTTTCCGGAATAGTACGCAAAAAGATTCCTGATGAACGCGACTGGAAACAGGTGCGTTACATGTTATTTGAGCTTCCGGAAAGTAGCGGGACTTTCACCGAAAGAATTCAGAAAATGGTGGAATTGACAGCCTCAGTAAAAATCCCCTGGCTACAGGCTATTCCGCAAATACACCTTGATTCTGAGGAAGCACTACTGAAAATGCTGGATGAGATAGTTAAAAAAGGTGGTGAAGGCTTGATGCTGCATCGAGCAGATTCACTGTATCACAGTGGTAGAAGTGATGATCTGCTTAAACTGAAACCATGGCAGGATGCAGAAGCGACAGTGATTGAAATACTTCCCGGTAAAGGTAAATTCAGCGGTATGATGGGTGCCTTACTGCTAAAAGACAAAAGTGGTCACATTTTCCGCATCGGTACCGGTTTCAGTGACAGTGAGCGGCGAAATCCTCCGCCACCTGGTTCTGTCATTACCTACAAATTCACAGGAACCTCAAAGAAAGGGCTGCCGCGTTTTGCCAGTTTTTTGAGGATGTACCAGCAGTAATGATGTATCAAATCCCGCCTCAGATGATGAGCCTGAACCGGAGAATGAGTGGAGTATTTTGAAATTTGCATTTGGGCTGTACTTGGATTGATTGCAGGCAGTTTTGTCAGTGTTTGTCTGGATCGTCTTCCCCTGCAGTTTGCAGACGATGAACAGCGCTCAAGCTTGTTGACATCACCTGATTTTTCACTTTACCTGAAAAAGCACATCCGGAAACGGACACTCAGTTTAGCCACACCTGCCAGATCTTTTTGCTTTTCATGTGGGCACCAACTCAGCTGGTTTGAAAATATTCCAGTCTTGTCATTTGTGCTGAGCAGAGGCCATTGCAGAAAATGCAATACGCCAATCGGGGCAGGCACGATCCTGACTGAAACTGTTCACGGTCTGGTTTACTTAGGCTTCGGCTGGTTTTTAAACGGCTGGATCTGGCCTTTGACTTTCAGTATTAACTTTTCATTTTTGTGGATTTTGGGACGCTGCTGGAGTTGCAGACAGACAAGAAAAGTACTGTATTTTGCAGGAGCTGTTTTGTTGATTTTAAATTTTGGCGTTTATTATTATTGATTTTGCAATGAAAAAACTATTGATAATATTACTCAAAATTCTGCTTGTCGGTAGTATTTTGGTTTACCTTGTCCAAAGCGGACGGCTTAATTTTGAAAAATTAATGCTCTTCAAGGATGCTCCGGAAATACTTGCCTTGATGGTAGGAGCACTTGTTTTAGTGGTGGTACCAATGGCGACATTTCGTTGGTGGTTACTGCTACGCGCGATCGGTGTTCAGGTTAATCCAAAGCAAACTTTTATACTGACTTGGATCGGAAACTTTTTTAACACAACACTTCCGGGTGCAGTTACCGGAGACGTGGTCAAGGGCTATTACGTTATCAAGGCCCAACATGAAGAGGGGCGTACACGGGCGTTTATGACTTTGCTGATTGACAGAATTGTCGGCTTATTCGGTTTGATCGTTATGGCTTTTTTAGCGCTTGTCTTAAACCTTGAACTGATTTTATCTCAGGAACGTCTGCACTCTCTCGCCTGGATGATCACCGTTCTTTTTGGAGCTACAGTTGTATTTTATGCGATTGCCGTGTTTCCGTTCAAAGAAGGCCGGGACCCTTTTATCCGCCTCTTCCAGCGTCTGCCTGCAAAAAAAATAAGTCTCAAAGTTTATTCAGCGTTCAAAAGTTATCAGCACCAAAAATCCACTTTATTGCTGACACTTTTGCTGGCCATTGGAATCCATACTTTAATCGCACTACTATTTTTCCAGGTAGCGAATTTGATGGGTCTTAAAGAAATGGAATTGGCCACGCAGTTTTTTCTGATGCCAATCGGACTGATCACTGTTGCGATTCCAATAGCGCCGGGTGGGATCGGTATTGGACATGCAGCCTTTGAATCACTTTACCAACTGGCGGGCTTTTCCGGAGGCGCCGACATATTTAATCTTTTCGTCATTGTCCAACTTGGAGTTTATCTCCTGGGCGGTATCCCATATTTTCTTTACAGCAGCGAGTATCAAATCCCTGAGGAACAGCAGGATCTGCTGGAAAAAAGGTGACACAGTAGCGTAAATTCAGCGACCTTATTCGTCCTCGGCTAAAACCAGTAAATGCTCCCTGACACAAGAGGAAAGAGCGTTTAAATCATATCCACCTTCTAGCATACTTAGAATCCGCCCTCCTGCAGTCTGTTCGGCCAAGCGTTTTAATTCAAAGCTCAATTCCCTGAATGTCGATTCTGTTAAATTTAACGAAGCTAAAGGATCGTCACGATGTCCATCAAATCCGGCAGAGAGCAAAACAAAGTCGGGATTGTATTCCTTCAACTTAGGTTTAACTTCTGTGTAAAAGGTTTGCAAATATTCTGTATCCTCCATTCCGGGAGGAACAGGAACATTCAAGGTATAACCTGTGCCGGCACCTCTTCCGCGTTCCTCTGCGAAACCTGTTCCGGGGAAACAGGTACGTGGATCCTGATGCAGACTGACGTAAAAAATATCGGCCCGTTCCTCAAAAAAATGCTGTGTCCCGTTTCCATGATGCACATCAAAATCAACAATCAGTACACGTTTAAATCCCATCTTCCTGCTTAAGAATTCTGCTGCAAGTGCAATATTGTTAAAAAAACAAAAACCCATTGCTGAGTCAAATTCCGCGTGATGCCCTGGTGGACGCACTGCGCAAAATGCGTTATCGAGTCTGCGTTCCGCAACCTCAAGTGCTGCGTCCAGTACTGATCCAACCGCCTGCAAGGCAGCTTTATAAGTTTGCGCTGAAATTACACAATCCTGAGTGTGCAGAGTTTGAGCTCCACTTTCAGAAGCAGCTTCTACTTCTGAGACAAGGTTTTCTGTATGCAGCATTTTTATTTCTGCAGAACTTGCGGGACGTCCGGGTTCTACTTTAAATTTCCCCATCAAGTCCTCAGACTCAAGTCTTTCCAGGATTGCCCTCAGCCGGTTTGCGTTTTCCGGATGTGAACCTGTCTCATGTTCTAGGTAAATAGGATTTGTATAAAATCCGGTTTTCATGGCTCTACGTTCAGTTTAGAGGGAAAATATTATAAGCAAATCATGACGCATACTAACTCAGGATAACATCTGTCTTCAAGACAAAGCGCTTATTCATGTCGTTTTTTGTACTTCACGGATTGTGTTTGAGCATCAATTTGGTTAAAATCTAAACTGAATAAATATACAAATCCAGCATTGACATAATTATTAACGCTAAAAAGAGTAATGGCAATTTTAGAAATATATACTTTCCCAGAGCCAATATTGAGGAGGAAGACATCAGCAGTTACAGTTTTTGATCAGGAACTTGCAGTAACCGTTGAGTCTATGCTGCAGACAATGTACGTTTCTATTGGCATTGGCCTGGCAGCAATTCAGACAGGTATCCTCAAAAGAATAGTTGTCATTGACTTAAAAAGCGGTGAAGAAGATGTCTCATTGCGTGAACCTCATGTTTTCATTAATCCTAAAATTGTGGAACAATCCGGAACTACTGTCTCTGAAGAAGGCTGTTTAAGTGTCATTGAGTTTCGTGGTGAAATCGAGCGTGCGGAAAAAATAATAGTCGAATATCAGGATGTCAGCGGAAAAACACAAGAAATGGCCGCAGAAGACATGATGTCCATCTGCCTGCAGCACGAAATTGACCATTTGAATGGTGTCCTGTTTATTGATCATTTACCCTTGCTCAAACAAAAAATGGTAAAAAAACGGCTGACTAAACTCGCAAAGGCAGAAGCATGATTTTGCGTAATTTTATTTTTTACACGATCACCATTTCTTTTTGCTCAATTGTTTTTTTTGGTAGTGGAAGCGCGTTTGCAAAGCAGCTTAAATATGCGCATGCTCTGGTGAAAACATCAGCGGGAATTGAAATTCATGTAGAAGTTGCCGACACTTCGCAAAAAAGAAGTTTAGGTTTGGGAAAACGCTCCGGACTGAAAAAAGACTGGGGTATGCTGTTTGTCTTTGAAAAACGTAAAACTCATAGTTTCTGGATGAAAGACATGCAGTTTGCTTTGGACATCATCTGGCTGGACAATTATCGGATTGTACACATTCTCAGGAATGTTCAACCGGCAATTCAAGGAGAAAAACCATCAATTCTGGCACCTCCTGCTCCGGCTAATTTTGTGCTGGAAATTGAGGCTGGACGTGCCTCTGAACTAAGACTCAAACAGGGTGATTTACTCAAATATAATTTTGAACAATGAAGGAATTGCTAATAATATTAACAAAAACTCTACCATGACAAAATCGCAAACTATCTGCATAGTGGATGACGAGGCAGCAATACGTGAAACACTTGAGAACGTCTTGTCGGATGAGGGATATCCAGTAATGTCCTGTCATGACTCAATTAGTTTTTTTGAAAAATTGGAGCAGCAAAAACCTGATTTAATACTCCTAGATATTTGGCTTCCCGGGTTAGATGGAATGGCGATTCTCAGTAAACTTCGTGAAACCTTTCCTGAACTACCCGTTATTATGATGAGCGGACACGCCGGAATTGACGCTGCAGTAAACGCGATTAAACTTGGGGCGGTGGATTTTATGGAAAAACCCCTGCGTTTAGAAATATTGCTCGACAAAATTGCGGTTGTACTTTCAAACAAACCACCCGAGAGAGTTAAAGATCTGGCTTCAGATACCAGGATGGAGGTTGCCAAAATTATCAATCCGATCATACCTTCAGGTGCAGTAAGGCTCAAGGACTCTGAACGTCCTCAGCGAACATTGAAAGGAAATGTTGTTTTGAATGGAAAAGGGCTTTTGACGGGACGCAACACAGGTGTAATTTTAAGTCCTCTCGATCCGAACTCAGGTGTTGTTTTTCAAACTTTGGATGATACTTCTTTACCAGCGCACATCACGAATATAGAAAATTTTTCTCAATCGGTGAAACAGCAATCCTTCAGTGCTAATTCTACTGTTTTGGCCCGCGAAAATCGTAGGGTACGTACAGTCGAGCATTTGATGGCTTCGTTGCATATGGCAGGTATTACCAATGTTTTAGCAAAAGTGGATGAGGAAATTCCAAATGTCGACGGTTCTGCTCAGGATTTCAGTGAACTTATTAAAGAAGCAGGTGTCCAGGATCAGGATGTTCCCGTAAAAGAGGCAGTCGTTTTGGCGCCGATACAGGTGGGACGTAAAAAATTGACAGAAAAACACCTCTATGTGGAACCGTTTGAAGGCTTTGAAGTCAAGATGCGCATAGATTATTCTGCACCCATCGGTGAGCAAAAACTGACCTTTAATTCTTCTCAGGATTCATTTGACCTCGATATTGCGCCGGCACGTTCATTCAACACTTTCGAAAATATTGATCTGGCACAAAAAACAGGAACAGTCGGCAGCGGTTATCTTGATTCACATATAATCTTGCATGACGGGAAAGTGATAAACACAGACCTGCGTTATCCAGACGAATTTATACGGCACAAGATACTCGATCTCATCGGCGATCTTTATTTGCTTGGTCATCCCTTGAGGGGGCGGGTTGTTGCGAATATGACTTCACACGGTTATAATCAAGCACTCGTACAAAAACTTCATGTTGCGCTTTCTACCTGAGAAAATATTGTTGCAAGGTAGCTAAAACAGTATTCGGTGGGGGCATTTTAATCCTCCCACACAGCTAAAACAGCGTTGCGAATGAACCGCAATG
>JACNKY010000128.1 GCA_014381795.1 Pseudomonadota bacterium
GGATATATTTTAGAAAAAGGTATGCAAGGACTTAGTGCGCCAAAAATCGTGGGGAAAATGTCACTGCGTGCTTCCATCACCGGTGAAATCGTCATGGACAACGTCTTTGTTCCGGATGAAAATGAATTGCCAAACGTTTCCGGACTCAAAGGGCCTTTTGGATGTTTGAACCGTGCTCGTTTCGGAATCGCCTGGGGAACACTTGGTGCTGCAGAGTACTGCTGGATGCAGGCCCGTCAATATACTCTGGACAGAATTCAATTCGGTCGGCCTCTGGCAGCAAACCAGTTGATACAAAAAAAACTGGCAGACATGCAAACCGAAATAACACTTGGCCTGCAGGGAGTTTTGCAAATGGGACGTTTGATGGATCAAGGAAAATGTGCTCCGGAGTTGATCTCACTGATGAAACGCAACAACTGCGGAAAGGCTTTAGACATCGCACGCGCTTCGCGTGACATGCACGGTGGTAACGGAATCTCAGATGAATTTCACGTCATCCGACACATGATGAATCTGGAAACCGTTAATACTTATGAAGGCACCCATGATGTTCATGCATTAATTCTTGGACGTGCTCAAACCGGGATTCAGGCTTTTTGTTAAATTATATTTATTTGTCTGATGTTAGCTTTATTGGCTATTTTGATGCGTAACTAAACTTTGTAAAAAATATGATAATACAAGCTGAGTCACTCAAACGACTGGTTAACGCTATCCTCAAAAGTGGAGGAAGCAGTGACAATGAAGCGCAAGTAGTCGCTGAACATCTGGTACGCTCAAATTTGGCAGGTCATGACAGCCACGGAGTCGGAATGCTGCCTATCTATTTACGGATGCTGCAGGCTGATTTGCTCAAGCCCAATCAAGTTCCGGAACTTTTCAAGAGTGACGGTTCCATTATGATGTTTGATGGTAAACGAGGCTACGGGCAGGCGGTTGGTAAAATAGCAATGGAAAAAGCTATTGAAAAGTGCCGTGAATCCGGATTGGTTTTGATGACGCTGCGTAACACACATCATCTCGGACGCATCGGTACCTACGGAGAACAGAGTATTGCAGCAGGGATGGTTTCCCTGCACTTTGTGAATGTAACCGATCATCCACCACTTGTTGCGCCTTTCAGAGGCTCGGACGCACGTTTTTCGACTAATCCGATTTGCCTTGCTATGCCCGGAACCGAAAAACAGCCACCATTGTTGCTTGACATGGCGACCAGCCGCATTGCCCTTGGAAAAGCACGGGTTGCTTTTAACAAAGGTGAAGTCCTTAAAGAAGGCCTTGTTTTAGACCATCAGGGAGAACCCAGCACGGATCCAGGAGTGATGGCAGGTTACATTTTCCCGGATCGTGAGGAGAATCCACCACTCGGCGCACTGACTCCGCTTGGAGATTACAAAGGTTACGGTCTGGCCATGTTTTGTGAATTGCTCGGTGGTTTACTCAGCGGAGGTGGAACGATTCAGCCTGAGCACGAACGCCAAAACAGTATCATCAACAACATGTTCAGCATTATAATAGATCCTGGAAAATTGGTGGATGTGCCCTGGATGCAGCACGAAGTAGAAGCAATCGCCGCACATGCCAAAGCTTCTCCTCCGGTCAATCAGGAAGAACCGGTTTTAATCGCAGGTGATCCGGAACGTATTTCTTTAAATGAGCGCCTAGCAAAAGGCATTCCGCTTGATGATGCAAGCTGGGAGCAAATATTAGTTGTAGGAGAAACACTCGGTCTTAAGCGGGAAGATATGCTTAACTTAACTTAATTCGAGCTCGCCTACTATAATTTCTTTTCAATAAACATCTCGGTTTTTCTAGCTATGCAAATAGAAAAAATCCTCTATTATCTCGGTATCGGCGCAAATCCTGTTTCCCATCTCGAAAAAATCATTTCCGGAATTGGTGGTTTTTTAGCTATATTTTTAATTATTTATATTAGTAGTTTGTTTGTAGGAGCAGAAGAAGCGGTATATATTGTCCCGTCAATGGGAGCCTCTGCTGTACTACTTTTTGCAGTACCGCACAGTGCGCTTGGGCAACTTTGGAACGTAATCGGCGGACATCTTATTTCAGCCGCTATCGGAGTGGCCTGCGCTCAGTGGCTGCCTGGAGGAGGAATTGCAGCTGCAGCCAGTGTGGGACTAGCAATAGGAGTTATGTATTATGCCCGTTGTATTCACCCTCCTGGAGGTGCAACTGCTTTAGCAGCGGTGATCGGAGGACCAAACATTCATGCTTTAGGATATGAATATATCCTGACACCAATTGCCATCAATACAGTCACTATCCTGCTGGTAGCGCTCTTGTTTAACGCTCTCTTTCGCTGGCGCCGCTATCCTGCTTTTTTAATAGCTAAAGAATCCGGACTCGACTCTGCACATCAAGCTTATGCTCCTGTCGATCACGCGAATTTTGTTTACGCCCTCAGTCAAATGGATACTTTCATTGATGTGACTGAAGACGATCTCCTAAAAATATATCAGTTGGCAACAGGAAGAGAAGTAAATTCAAATTCTGAATAATTTTTAATTTTTTTCAGACTGAACATCGTTATAATTTTATTTACTAAAGAAAGTAGTCCTGAACCGGAATAACAGACTATTAGCTTTCAAACTATAGCTTCGTAAATTAGACTGGTTGCTATCAAAACACCTCCTTGCTGTCTTCCGTATTTAAAACAGTGCAGGAAACATTGAGTTGATTATTTATTTAACCGCAGATAATAGTTAGCACATGAACTCTCCACAACCTACAAAACAGACAATCACACTCCGGAATCACTTACGTTTCGTTACAGCAACAAGTTTGTTTGACGGACACGATGCCGCAATCAACATCATGCGCCGTATCATGCAGTCACAGGGTGCTGAAGTGATTCACCTCGGCCATGACCGGTCCGTTGAGGAAATTGTCAATGTCGCTATTCAGGAAGACGCTCAAGGCATTGCTGTAAGTTCATATCAAGGCGGGCACATGGAATATTTCTGTTACATGGTAGATTTGCTCAGGGAAAAAGGGGCTGGACATATTAAAGTTTTTGCAGGCGGAGGCGGCGTAATAATTCCCTCAGAAATGCAGGAATTGATGGAATACGGTCTTGAACGGGTTTACTCTCCTGAAGACGGACGTGAACTCGGCCTGGCAGGCATGATCGCGGATATGTTAAAACGTGCTGATTTTCAGGTTTTACCTGACAGTTTTGAACCAAAGGCAGAGGAATTGGCTGCGGGAAATATCCAGCATATAGCACGCAGTCTGACATGGTTGGAGCAAAATACGAAAAACCCGCAAGTTGCGAAAAAAGTCTTTGATCAACTTTCCTCATCTGAGGTTCCTGTAATCGGCCTGACTGGTACCGGAGGCGCAGGTAAGTCTTGTCTAACTGATGAACTGGTAAGAAGTTGTCTCGTTGAATTTCCGGAAAAGCGAATTGCAATCGTTTCCGTTGATCCCTCAAAGCGTAAAACAGGTGGTGCTTTGCTGGGTGACAGGATGCGAATGAATGCGATTAACGACCCACGGGTTTTTATGCGCTCACTCGCAACACGCCGTTCCCATTTGGCAACTTCAGCCGGGTTGGACGATACGGTTCGATTGTTGAAAAGTTCCGGATTTGACCTTATTTTTGTTGAAACGGCAGGTATTGGTCAAAGCGATTCAGAAATTTCAGACCTCGTAGATTTGAGTGTTTACGTGATGACGCCTGAATTCGGAGCGGCTACGCAGTTGGAAAAGATTGATATGATTGACTTTGCGGATTGCATTGTGATCAACAAATTTGACAAACCTGGTGCAGAAGACGCTCTCCTAGCGGTACGCAAACAGTATCAACGCAGTCATCTTGAGTTCGAGTCTGAAGCGCAAACAATTCCAGTTTTTGGAGTCGTCGCAAACCGTTTCAACGATAGTGGAACCAATTGGTTTTATCATAAGTTGATTGAAACACTGATCCGGAAAAAGTCTCTCAACTGGACACGAAGTCACCAGGCAGAATTTGCTGTTTCCGAAATGACGGAGCTAATTCCATCTGACCGCAAAGAATATTTGCGGCAAATCGCCACCAGTGTACGTAACTACAAAAAGGAAGTGTGTGACAATTCAATCTTGGCGACTGAATGCGCACAACTGCATGGTACGATTCAGCAAATGACTAATACCACAAAATCGACAGATCTCACCGAAAAAAAAGCAGAAACATCACAACTACAGAACAATACCGGAGTTACTCAATTTGAAATAGATGAGGTTCCTGATAATTTGCAAGATATTGCGGAACTTTACAACGAAAAACTGGCCAAACTTCCGGCATCACTTCTTAAACAACTGAGTCAGTTTGACGTAAATCGAAAAGCTTATCTAAATGATTATTTTCGCTTTGATGTACGAGGTAAAGAACTGAAAATTTCGAATCACAGTATCAGCCTTTCCGGACTTAAAATTCCAAAAATAGCCACGCCCAAATTTAATGAATGGGGTGTAATTACGAGCTGGCTGGGTTTGGAAAATTTTCCAGGAAGTTTTCCATTCACTGCCGGAGTGTTTCCCTTTAAACGTGAAGGTGAAGATCCGACACGCATGTTTGCCGGTGAAGGAATTGCAGAACGTACAAATCAACGTTTTCATCTGCTAGCGCAAGGACAGCCTGCAACGCGTCTCAGTACCGCATTTGACTCAGTTACTCTTTATGGTGCGAATCCACATGTACGACCTGACATTTATGGAAAAATCGGCAATGCCGGAGTTTCGATCTGCACGGTGGACGACGCAAAAAGGCTTTTTTCTGGATTCGATCTGCTATTGCCTAACACCTCCGTATCGATGACCATTAACGGCCCTGCGCCGATTGTGCTGGCCTTTTTCATGAATGCGGCCGTTGATCAACAAATTGAAAAACATTTGAGTGAAAACGGACGTTTGGAAGACGCAGTAAAAACTCTGCAGGAACGCTATCAAAAACAAGGACTTAAAGTCCCGGAATATCGGATGAATCGTCCAGACAATCACGATGGTTTCGGTTTGAATTTACTTGGTTTATCCGGAAAACATTTTGTGGACGCAGAAACTTACGCAACTATTAAAACAACGGTTTTGAACAATGTTCGCGGTACAGTTCAGGCTGATATTTTAAAGGAAGACCAGGCACAGAACACATGTATTTTTTCCACAAATTTTGCCCTGCGTATGATGGGTGACATGCAGGAATACTTCACAGCCAACGATATCAGAAATTTTTACTCTGTCAGCATTTCCGGTTATCACATCGCAGAAGCCGGAGCAAATCCAATCAGTCAAGTCGCTTTCACTCTTGCCAACGGTTTCACCTTGATTGAATACTATCTTGCGCGCGGATTACCAATTGACGATTTTGCGCGTAATTTGAGCTTCTTTTTCAGTAACGGAATGGATCCGGAATATGCCGTGATTGGAAGGGTCGCGCGTCGGATTTTTGCTGTTGCCTTGCGTGATTTATACGGCGCGAATGAGCGTTCGCAAAAACTAAAATATCACATCCAGACATCAGGAAGATCACTGCATGCGATGGAGATTGATTTCAACGATATCCGTACAACTCTGCAGGCTCTTTACGCCATTTACGACAATTGCAATTCACTCCACACCAACGCATACGACGAGGCAATCACCACTCCCACAGCGGAATCAGTGCGCCGCGCTTTGGCAATTCAACTCATAATCAATCGTGAATTGGGACAAGCCTCAAATCAAAATCCACTACAGGGAAGTTTTCTGATTGAGGAATTGACTGATTTGGTGGAAGAAGCCATTTTGGCTGAATTTATACGCATTTCAGACAGAGGTGGTGTTTTGGGAGCGATGGAAACGATGTATCAGCGTAATAAAATCCAGGAAGAATCTCTCTATTACGAAACTCTCAAACATTCCGGAGAACTTCCTATCATGGGCGTTAATACCTTTCTCAATCCGAATCCTCCGCAAGAGGACGCAGAAATTGAATTAGCACGTTCTACAGAAGAAGAAAAAACCATGCAGATTCGTGATCTGGAACAATTCCACAAGTTCCATGAAGCAGAACAGAATGTCATGATGCAGAGACTCGGTGATGCCGCACTGGATAACAGCAATCTTTTTGAGGTTTTGATGGATGCCTCACAGGTCTGTTCATTGGGACAAATCACCCAGCATCTTTATCAACTCGGAGGGAAGTATCGACGTAATATGTAATAGAGTGGGGGGAGTTTTTATTTTTTAAAATCAAGCGAGATCTTTTGACACAGACTTGAATGAGGCTTTATTTTTTCGTTTGTTGCCCGGGGTTTTTATGCTTGAATGTCTTAATAAAAGCTGAATTCCACAATATATAATTTCGTCTACATTAAGAAATCTTAATAACATTAGTATGGTCGCTTTTACAAGTTTTTACGCTTACCAGGAAATGATATGCTTTCAGGAAATTTTCTGTGACAGTTATGTTAAATAGCTAAAAACATATCTAGGCAGAGCATCAACCTACCTCACAGATTCGATTAAGTTCAGACAAGGTAATTGCTCCGTGACGTAGTATTTTAATTTTTTTGCTGGTGCAATTTAAGATTGTTGAAGGTTGAATTGCTGGCATTTTTCCACCGTCAATTATCAGATCTAGTTTATTTTTCAACTGCTCTGAAACTTGTTTTACGGTGGAACATTCCGGCATCCCTGTGAGGTTGGCGCTGGTACCTATGAGCGGACATTCACCAAGTTCAATCAGACGTTGAGCTACCGGAGAACTGGTGTAACGTACCGCCAAAGTTCCAGCAGTATTTTGAAGATGCTCAGGCAGTTTAGGATTCGCTGCTAAAATCAATGTCAGTGGTCCAGGCCAGTATTCATCAATTAAGTCATTAATCCTTGAATCGCTCCACTGGCAAAGACGTGGCAGCCATTGCGGAGTAATCAATACAAGCAATGGTTTTGTTCGAGGGCGCTCCTTGATTCTGTAAACACGATCTACCACGCTTGTTGAAAAAGCGTTTCCTCCGAGTCCATAAAATGTTTCAGTCGGAAATGCCAACACCTGCTTATTGGACAAAGCAGTAGAAACTTGTCTTTCTGCTGCTTTAGTAAACGGGAAACCAACTAAATGGGCTTTCTCTCCAACTAAAACGGTTTTCTTGGCAGATATAGCACCTACATCATTTTCTGCAGTCCTGCAGCTTTGTGGCAGCTCTCCGGCACATTTTCTATTCATCGTCCGTCAATCCATTCAGACAGGTGATTAACCCTGCCGGGAGATATTTGTGAAACACGAAAAGAACTGAGTGCCAGATGATTACGAGAATCAAGAAATACAGGTGGGAGTAATTTTCCCTGCCATTGCTTTATATTCTCTGCCGCTATGATGGCCTTTTGTCTGCTCAGTGAACGACCTGCACGCTTCAAAACTTCAACCATTAATTCGGCCACGCCCTGACCGTAGAGTGTCCAGCGGTTGGCAGACAGTTGAGGTGCATACTCTTTCAATATCTGCTGATGTAATTTATTGCCGGGATGTTCAGTTTCAACAAGCAGTGGATATGCAGTTAAAACACGTACACTTGCTGCCAGTTTACTGTTCAGCCATTCCGGAAGTCGACTGTCAGCAAGAGCGTGACCTGTAAAAATTGGAATATTTAAGTCTAATGAGGCTTTTAAAAAATCCAGTTGATCACTGAAATTACCCAAAACTACCAGTAAATCAGGCTGTCGCTCACTGATAAGCTCCCATTCTGCAGACAGTCTTCCAGTTTTTCCCGGCAGCAACTTGGCGGAAACTCCATATAATTCATTTGTCAAAGCTTTAACTGCTCTTAAATAAACTGGTTTTTCAGCATACCAGATGATCAGTTCAGCACCTGCATGATTTTGAGTCAGATATTTTCCTATCACACGTGCTTCAGTATCTGCGGTTGGCATAAAACCAAACACATTCGCACGTACAGGCTGAGTCCACTCCGGAAGATCTGAGCCTACAAAAAAACTTGGGATTCTTTGCTGTTTTAACAATGGATAAACTGCTTGATGAGTTTTACCACCGATACCGCTAAAAATCGCAAATATATCATTTTTGACTGTCAGTTCAGTCAAACTTTTAGCAGCCATTTCTGGTTTCAACTGATCATCTACTATTTTTAAATCAATGACACGGCCGTGAATTCCTCCCTGATCGTTCACATATTTGAAATATGCACGTGCGCTTTTGCCAATAGCTGAATACTCCTTAGCCGGTCCGCTTAATGGCTGATGAGTTGCCAGCACAATGCTTCTTGCTGTTACGCCGGTTTCTGCAAAACAGAAAGAAGTATCTAACAACAACAGCAATAGTATAGCGGCCAACCCAACCAGTTTAACTTTTTTTCCTGCAAATATTTTGTTCATACTTTTTTTAATTTATGTTCAAAATAAAGGAGTAAGACCCAGTTCAGACAATTGATGCTGCAGACCCGTGAAACGCCGCATTGTGCCTTCATTTTCAACTGCTTTACTAATTGCTGCTTCTGTTCCTATCAAAACAACAAGCTGTTTTCCGCGTGTGATTGCGGTATAGAGCAAATTCCGCTGCAGCATCATGTAATGATGCGTAGTCAAGGGCAAAATCACAGCTGAATACTCGCTACCCTGAGATTTATGAACAGTAATCGCATAGGCCAGAGAAAGCTGATCTAACTCTTTCCCTTGATAGTGTACAATTCCCTGTTCAAATTTAACATGCAGTTCTTTGGTTTTCGGATCACAATTAACTATTCGTCCGAGATCACCATTGAAAACCTGTTTTTCATAATCATTTTGCTGCTGCATCACCTTGTCTCCAGTGACAAGAATCGCACCGTGCTGGTTGGCTTGT
>JACNKY010000179.1 GCA_014381795.1 Pseudomonadota bacterium
GCTCAGTCTATGCCGCATTACTCTTATTTGATTCCAGTATTGGTGTTTTTTGGAGTAGGTGATCATGCAGCAGCAATTGCAACAATCATTTTTGCAACCCCACCAATGGTGCGTCTTACTATGTTGGGGCTTAAAAGGGTGTCTCCGGAAGTTCTGGAAGCTGGTATGATGAGCGGTTGTAACAATTTTCAGCTGATGTTTAAGGTGTTAGTTCCAACTGCAAGACGTGATATTTTAATTGGGGTAAACCAAGTGATTATGCAGTGCTTAGCAATGACTGTGATTGCATCTTTTATAGGAGCACAAGGCCTAGGTTCTAACTTAATGGTGGCACTAAATTCTCTTAAAGTCGGAGAAGGACTTGAAATAGGACTTTGTATTGTATTAATAGCTGTTCTGTTAGATAAATTGTCTTTAGCCTGGGCAAATAAACAAAAAAATTATTTTACAGATCTTACTTTTTTTGTGAGGTATAGATATTCATTGATTTTCCTTCTTATATTTTTAGTAGGCATTTTATTAGCATATTTTGGCAGTTTCTTTTTTAAAGAAGGTTTTAATTACTTATATATAGTTCCCCATAACAAAGGCATAACAACAGCACACTTTTGGCAAGCAGGGGTTGATTGGATATGGGATAACTTTTTCTACATATTAAATGGTTTTAATGTATTTCTAATTGTACAAGTTTTGGTTCCTATGAAAAATGCTTACCTTGGTATGCCTGTAGCCGCAACGTTTTTTTTAATGATGGGAATAGGATATATATTTTCTGGAATTAGGACATCACTTATAGTTGGAGGATTTTTGTTATTTATTGCTTTTTCTGAATATTGGGATAGAGCTCTAATTACAGCCTATATGGCATCATTTGCAGTCATTGTCTCTGTTTTTATTGGTATAACAGTTGGGACTTTATGTGCTAAAAACAAGCTCGCTAGTAAAGTAATTTTATTTGTTTGTGATTTCCTTCAAACGTTCCCCTCTTTTATTTATTTGATCCCAGTAATTATGCTTTTTGGAGTCACAGATACATCTGTGATAATTGCTGCAGTAGTTTATGCAACTATTCCTGCTACCCGTTACACAGTGGAGGGGCTAAAAAGTGTTCCACCAGCTTTACATGACGCAGGATCGATGTCAGGTGTTTCAAGTTTTCAAAGGTGGATTTCAATTGAATTACCACTTGCTTTTCCACACATTATGTTAGGTGTGAATCAAACTGTTATTTTTACATTATTTATGGTGATAATTGGTGCCTTTATTGGTACTACTGATTTAGGTCAATTAATTTTGGGTGCTATATCTAAAGCACAAGGTACAGGGATTGGACTTACATTAGGACTTTGTGTCGCCTTTATCGGACTCGCGGTAGATCAGATTATCCGAACATGGGCAAATGAAAGAAAAAAAATATTAGGATTAGCTTAACTGAGAATTACTATTTTTGAGAATTACGGCGAGCCAGAATTGGAATCAGCCACAAGAAGCAGGCAAAAGTCCAGATGATACTACCGATAACTGAAAGATAATCTCCGCTGCGGATGCCTGCCACGATGAAAAATATTCCTGAAATGATGAAGCAGATCAGACCCGCCAGTTCTAGATAAAAATATTTCATTGCTATTTGTGTTTAAGTGCTGCTTTGTTGCTGAAAAGCGTTAAAGGAATAGACGAGCAGTCCTGCCCAAATCAATCCAAAGGTGACAGCATGAGTTGAAGTAAAAGGTTCATTGTAAAGATAGATTCCAATCACAAGTTGGATAGATGGAGTCAAATATTGTATAAAACCCATTGTTGAATAACGTAGTCGTTTGCCTGCATTAGTGAACCACAACAGTGGTAGTGAAGTTACTACTCCTGCGCCTATTAATAAAAAATCTGTTTTCCACACATTTCCAAAAGATCCCGTTCCGTCAATTTCCCAAAACACGATTAAAACTGCAGCCAAAGGTGCAAGTAAAGCAGTTTCCATTAAAAGTCCCACCAAAGGTTTTACAGGTATCATTTTGCGGAATAATCCGTAAAAAGAAAAGGTGAAGGCTAAAGAAAGTGCAATCCATGGTAGTGAACCAAAATTCCAGAGAAAATTCAAGACTCCTAAAGCAGCAAAACCCACCGCTACAATTTGCCAAATATTTAAACTTTCTTTCAAAAAGACTGCACCCAGCAAGATTACCAACAGTGGATTGATAAAATAACCTAAACTTGATTCAATAACCTGGTTTGTGTTTACTCCATAAATAAAAACAAACCAGTTGCAGCCCAACAGTGTTGCTGTACCAAGCAGCATCAAGATGTATTTTGGCGAATGAAATAATTGGCGGAATTCTCCTAAACGTTTCTGTATCGCCAGCAAAGCTAAGAGAAAAAACACAGACCAGACCATGCGGTGAGTCAATATTTGCATCGATGGAACAGTATCGAGAAATTTCCAGTAAATGGGAAGAAAGCCCCATGACACATAAGCCAACAGGGCATACTCTACTCCGGATCTGGTTTCAGAATGTTGGGATTGAAATAAGCTGATCAAGTTAAACTGTTTTTGCTTTGAGGTTTGTGGTTTAAGTGTAAAAATGCAAATCCCTCTACGAGAGAAAGGGCAAATTTAAGATTCTGACTTTTTCAATAGTTAATAAAATATGCTGTTTCAGCTATTTCGTTTCAGGATACTGGAAAGTGAAGAGTGAAGATGCTGCCCTCTGCGATTGTGCTTTTCAGCGATACTGTACCATCGAGTAATTCCATCAAACTCTGCACGAGAGTAAGTCCGAGTCCAGTGCCCTTTTGAGGTGCATTTCCGGCAACTTTAACTTGGTGAAATACTTTAAAAATATGCTGTTGCTGTTCTTCACTCATGCCGCAACCGGAATCTTTAACAGCTACGTCAATTCCGCTTTCGTCTTGAGTACAACGGATTTCAATACGCCCTTCTGGCTCAGTAAATTTAATCGCGTTAGCAAGTATATTTATTAAAACTTGACGTACCTTGCCGGCATCAGAAAACAACAGGAACTGTTGATCATGCTGAAAAATAAGCTCATGTTCTATAGACTTTTCCTGCAGTAAAGGTTCAAGCCCTTCCATTACATCCTGCAGCAAATTTTCTAACTGAAAATTATTCTGCTGAATTTCCATCTGACCTGCTTCAATTTTAGAAAGATCGAGCAGTGAGTTGATCAATTCCAGCAAATGTCGTCCACTTTTTAATATCCTGCCTAGACGGTCAGTTTGATAAGCAGAAAGTTTCTCATCCCCTATTGATTCCAGTAAAACTTCTGTAAATCCGATGATAGCATTCAGCGGTGTTCGCAGTTCATGTGACATATTGGTCAGGTACATACCCTTGGCACGGCTGGCTTCATCAAGTTGACGATTTGAAGATTCTAGCAATTCAGTACGTTCCCGGATGACGTCTTCCATTAGCTGGAAAATTTCAGTCAGTTTTTGGACTTCATCCTCATTTTCGGAAAAATCTTCTACGCTTACAGCAGAATTTAAAGCAGGACTGCGGCTTTCACGTTGCTGTTCATTAATAACCTGCTGAACTTCACTTCTCAATTGTCTCAGCGGAGCAGAGATTCGTTTTGCGAAAAATAAGGCTAAAACCAAAACCAACAGCAAAACTACTGAAGCAACGATCCAAATCCAAATTCCAAGTCCGGATAAACCCTGCTGCAGTTCGGAAGCCTGCTGCCGCGCAAAATTGGTTTGCCAGCGTACCATGATTTCAACCTGCCTGCTGATCTTTAAAACCAGCGGCCACTCCTCGGTCGACCATTCAAGCAACGCTGTTTCAGAGTTGTTGTTTTGAACTTTAGTATTTGCTTTTTGCTGGAGATTTTCGAGAGACAAAATCATCAGCCGTAAATCATAAAAAGCACGCCGTTCAACCGAACGTTCTCCTTCCCACACACGTGACTTTTTATAAAGCAGACCTAATTGTTCGAAAGCTGGATGTATCTCATTTTTCCACGTCAGCTCACGTTGCTTGAGAAACTTATCATCAGCACTTTCCAACCATGCCTTTTGTACCCATGTTGCACGATGTACTGCATTGTTAAGTGTAAACCATTTAATGGAAACAGCAGGTAGATCACGATGCTGTTCCAAGGCTCGGTTTTGTTCCAATGTCAGCCAATACAGGGCAAAAAATCCCAACAATGTTATTGCTGCACAGACCGCGACAACCAGCAAAATTTTGTGGCCTAAACTTTGGAACATATGCTGTTGTATTATGAAAATATAATCCATGAAATGGCTGCTAGCTTTTATAAGCTAAATCAACCCCTACCTAAATCAGCAATCCGGAAATGAAAATGTGTTAGTAGATTTTACAGTTTCACCATCATCATTATTAATCATTTGTCACCGGTTTCTGCCGAAATGCAAAAATCAGGTTTAGGACAAGCCAGCCTGATGATGTCAGCCAGAAAATTGCTCCTGCACGGACAAGCCAGTCAATTTGTAAAAGCGCACCTGGTAATAAAGTCAGCATTGCCAGTGCAGCCTGTAGTAATTGTCCGGATGTTCGTTTTGCCGGCAAAATTTCTTTGAGCAAAGGAACCTTCACTTTTCCGACCAAAGTGCTGAAACGGTGAAACCAAATTAAAAACGGTACAATTTTGTATAACATCCCGTTGGTGATTGTTGCCGCAAAACCCATTAAAAACAGCAGCCCAAAAGCAAAAGTCAGCCGTTCATCAGGCCAGAATAAATGTACGGACAGACAGAGCAATGACAGTGGAAAAGCGAGCAGGCCTATTTGCCAAAAACGCAAAGTGGCATCCACGACTTTTCGTTTGCGTTTAAGCAACATCTGCCAGACAGTTAGAGTAAATATTATACTTGCCGTTACTCCCGGCAGCATCGCTGTGAAGAGCAATACTGAACCTGCTGAGTTTAAGAGCATGACTGAAACAGCGGCTAAACTAAACATTCCGGCACGTAAAATCCAGATCGCACGCTTTTCCGGAAAAGGACTGGAAAGGTAAAACATCGGAATTATGTGAAATCCAACTCCAATAATCAATCCGCCAATTCCTCCGGACAGTGCCAAAGTCACATGCAGGTTTTTGACGATCGAACGTTCAATCAGCGGTGGCCACAATCCAGTAATTGCGCCAATCTCGAGCACACCAAGTGACACTGCGAGTGCCAGTGATATCAGTGAAATGCGCATGGCAACTACCACAGGACGATTTGCCTTTACCCGGAAAAGTGCTGTCAGCAGTTGTGTGAGGAAAACTGTGAAGGCAAGCAATAACGCTGCGATTGCAACTGGAAACAACAACGGAGAAATTAGTAATAATCCTCCCGCCAAGGCCAAAATACCGATGATCATGAAAAAATGTACTACGCGTGATAACGCGATCCACGGAACTTGACCTCCTGCCAGAACCGGAACAAGCTGATAAAAAGCACCCATCATTATCATCATGACCCAGCCTAAAGTTATCAGGTGGGTTAAGGCAATAGTTTCAAAATGCCAACTACTGCTGAAAACTAAAACTCCCCGGTATAGTATCAGACTTCCTGCCAGTAAACCGAACACCGGAGCCGTAAGGAAAAAACGAAAAGGAATATCTTCAGGCGGGGCTTGGTCCAGACTCAGTCCGGAAGATCTCATTGGACCTCCTGCCAAATCCACAATTCAATTGAACCATCTTCAAACTTATCCAGATGGGTCAGCATTCCGCGTTCTTCAAGCAGAGGAAACAACGGACGTGGAGCTTGCCGATGAAGCATTTTCAGCACCTCCGTTTTTTGCAGTTTGTCAACTGCCTCCAGCACCACAACCATCGGTTCCGGAGGTTCAAGTTCGCGGCAATCCACCGTGATGATGGAGTGTCCGCCTGGCACAGAATCAGGAATCATGGGGGCTACTCGATGGCATCCATTTTCTGGATTAAGTCCGGAACTTGAGCAGTTAATTGTTGATCGACCATTGGATAGAGCATACCCTCTTCCTTCATATTATGTTGCTGGATCAACATCAGCAGAGTTTCGCCTGCGCCAAGAGTAGTGTCAGGATCATCAATTTCAAGCGATTCCTGAATTTGAGCTAATATGCCGTTCATTTGAACATGCTCTGCGCGCATAACCATTGTGGGGCCTTGAGTCATGCCTGTCGCTTCTTCAAACGCGGGAAACAAAATCGCTTCTTCCATCTCAAAATGCCTCCGCATTCCTGCTTCAAAAGCGAGCATCTTTTCCCGTCCTTTTTCAAAACTTCCTGAGAGTAACTCTGCTTCAGCATCTGCGTACAGTTGATCACAACGTGCATGATCTGCTGCCATATATTCATTTATTGTCTGCATCTTTTCCTTGGTTAATGTGTGAGCCTCCCAATGAAAAAGTTGATCGAAAATAACTTTTACTGTATAAATCAACAGTGAAAATTAAAAATCAATCAGCTAAAATTAGAACATAATTGAGGTTCAAAATCGAGTGATTAGTCATTTTGGAAGCTATAATTTATTTAACAGAATCTCCGGAAGATGAGATTTAAATGCTGAGTTGAACGAAGGATGGTACTATCTGCAGAAAACATTTTTAATGCAAAAAGGTAGCTTAAAACAAACAATACATCATTCAAACTTTAAAGTCTTCAGCTTGCAAGATTTCTGTAAACAGGCCAATCTGCAAGCGTAGCTTTGAAGAGTTGCCTGCTTCTTTTTCCTTTAAAAAACTGCTTGATCTTCAGCTCCGACATCCACTTTTAATTAATTTAGCACTCCAATTTATAATTCAAATGACATATCAGTCCATTCAGTATCGTTTTCAGGCTGCACAGGTTTTGGTGCGTGACGCAGGTTTATATGCTCTTCAGTGGTTCAGAAATCTCGAGAGTCTGCATACCGAGCAAAAAGGTCCACAGGATTGGGTGAGCGAGGCTGACCGTGAAGTAGAAAAGATGATTCAAAAAAGGCTGAAAGAATTATTTCCGGAAGATGGGTTTTTTGGCGAAGAAAGCGGATTTCAGTCACAAAATTCTGAAGGTCTCTGGGTTGTGGATCCGATTGATGGAACAAGCTGTTTTCTGCAGGGTATATCAACCTGGTGTGTCTCAATCGCTTATGTCGTAGATAATGAAATTGAGATTGGGCTGATTTACGCTCCCTGCACAGATGAATTGTTTGCAGCACAACGTGGAAAGGGGGCAACGTTGAACGGACGTCCCATGAGACCGAGTAAAGCAACTTCACTTTCTGAAGGTATTGTAGGTTTGGGATATTCACCTAAAAGTTCTATCGAGGCGATCCAAAAAGCATTTGCTTATTTATTCGAAAACGGTGGTGTCTATCACGATATTGGTTCAGGTGCCTTGATGACCGCATATGTTGCTGCGGGACGTTATGTCGGATATTATGAATATCAGATAAATTCCTGGGACTGTCTGGCAGGTATCGCTATGGTTCGTGAAACCGGTGGCTGGACCAATGACTTTTTAGCCAATGACGGTTTACACACTGGGAATCCAGTTCTCGCGGCAGCTCCCGGAACCAAAGAAGCCATGTTAAACTTATTCAGCGCAGCCGGTCATTAAGCCTGCACTTTTCCAGACTTGCCAATGTTTCAAGCAATTAAGCCTTTGTCAAATCCTGCCATGGGTGCCTGCTGGCAGGAAAAAAATTTCCAGTTTGGTCTGGTTGCCACGGACGTCGTTTGTATCCACTATGTATTCTATGCTGATTTACTTCCGCAAGCCGGAACTGAAGCAGCACTGTTGAACCTTGTTGAATTGGACAAACAGTTTCAGTTTGGTGATGTCTGGGGCTGGCAAGCAGAATATTCCGGAAAAAATGAAGCTCCGCTGACTTATCTCATACAACTCGAAAAAAGTGATGGTACTAAGCATTTTGTGATTGATCCTTTTGCGAGAGAAAGTCGGGGTGGTGAACAGTGGGGAAGAACTCTCGGTTTTGCGGTGGATGCGGAAGATTATTCTCTTAAAGTATTTTCACGGACGCAGGATTATTTTTTTCATGGAATACGTCGATTACCGGTTATGCGTCCGGAAACTCCAACTGTTAAAATTACTTCAAGACCTCCTGCACCTCAACATTCTTTGGAACAGAGTATTGTTTACGAATGTCACCTCCGCGGAATGACCCGCAACCCATCCAGTGCCGTCGCTGATTCTGCTGCTTCCGGAACCTATCTGGGTTTGACAAATTGCATTCCACACCTGAAAACACTTGGTGTAACTGCGGTTGAATTACTGCCTGTTTTTGATTTTGATGAAAACGAGAGAACGTTTTCTGCCGATGACAAGGTTCATCCATTATATAATTATTGGGGTTATTCAACGCTTCAGTTTTTTGCACCAAAACAAAATTATGCAGCAGATGTGGAAAATGCTGTGTCGGAATTTAAAGCGATGGTTGATAAATTCCACGCAGCCGGTTTAGAGATATGGCTGGATGTGGTTTTTAACCATACCGCAGAATTTGGTGCGGATGGTCCCGTGGATCATTTCAAGTCACTTGCTCCGGATCATTGGTATTTGCTGGAAAAAGACGGTTCTCACAAAAATTATTCCGGCTGCGGGAATACGCTGAAATGTGCCCATCCAACCAGTAGAAGGATGATTCGTGAATGCCTCATTTACTGGGCACACGAAATGGGAGTTGACGGCTTTCGGTTTGATCTCGCCACAATCCTTAATCGTGACGCATCCGGAAATGTCATGGATTTTCCGCAGTTACTATGGGAATTGAGGAATGATCCGTCACTGAAAAATATTAAACTGATTGCGGAACCTTGGGATGCTTCCGGAGCTTACGAACTGGGTAAAGCATCCGGACTTGCGGATTGGGCGGAG
>JACNKY010000171.1 GCA_014381795.1 Pseudomonadota bacterium
CATGCTGCCGATGGGGCTTTCTATTGCTATTTCCATCAGGGTTGGCCAAGCAAAAGGCAGGGGTGATTATGTAGCTACACGCTATATAGGATATGCCGGCATCATACTTAGTGTTTTAATTATGGCAGTAACCGCTACTGTGTTTGTAAACTTTCCGGAAATGATTGTAGCTTTGTATTCAGATGATCCGGATGTCCGTTCACTGGCTGTTCAATTACTCTATATGGCCGCGGTTTTTCAGTTGTCTGATGGAATGCAGGTAGGTGCTCTTGGAGCACTGCGCGGACTTAAAGACACTCGTGTCCCTTTCGTCACAAACGTTGTGGCCTACTGGGGTGTCGGCCTGCCTACAGCTTATCTGATTGGTGTCTATTATAACTTTGGCCCAGTGGGAATGTGGGTAGGTTTGATTGTTGGCTTGAGCGTCGCTGCGGTACTGCACAGTTGGCGTTTCCGGGTTCTGACCAGACGTCTTTTAAGCCAACCGGAAGGCAAAAAATCGATTGACGATCAGCTTTTACAAATGCCCCCTGAATAATAAATTCTTTTTTTAAATATCAAAGAACAAAATAGATATTCCATATTGTTTGGAATCGTAATTGCAGGTGAGATTGGTGCTAAATTCCAGCTGATATTTTCCAGGCCTGAATCAGGTACTTGAAAATAAGGCGATCTTTTCTCAATTTTCATAAACAAACTTTAATAGGAAAACTATGGCAGAACAAGCCGGAGTTCTTTCAGATGTACGATTTCAGTTTCAGGATTTTTTTGGTGCCTTGAGTCTCACTAAGAGGATCACGATCCTGGTGGCCCTTGGAATAATCCTCATCGGTATGGTGAGTATGATATTTTTGGCAAACAGACCTTCCTGGGCACCATTGTATTCTAATGTAGAACCTGGGGATGCTGCAGCCATAGTTGAAAAGTTACAGGAAAATCAGATTCCATATATGCTTGCTCCGGGCGGGAGAACCATCATGGTTGAACCGCACTTAATAGACCGGGCCCGTTTAACATTAGCAAAAGAAAAGGTATTGCCGGGCAGCGGAGTTGGTTTTCTTGATCTGTTTTCTACTCCAAGTCTGGGCGAAACAGAATTTCAGCAGGGTGTTAAATTCCGTGTTGCGCAGGAAGGCGAGCTAGCAAGGCTGATTTCCACTATTAATGTTGTTAAGTCAGCAAAAGTTTCTTTAGCAATTCCGCAAAAAACACTTTTTTCAGATAATCAGGTGGAAGCAACGGCGGCAATTGCGCTTAATCTTACTAGCAGCGGAGCCGGACGTAAACAGATTGAGACTATAGTTCACCTGGTTGCAAGTGCGGTTGAAGGTCTCTCCCCGCGAAATGTGAAAATCACGGATCAAAGCGGAACCTTGCTAAGTCGAGGATTTTCTGACGACTCTGCAGGCGGTAAAATGAATGATAATTATTCATATAAAAGCCGTTTTGAAAAGGAACTTGAGGCAAAAGTTGTTAGACAGATTGAGGAGGTCGTTGGTAAAGACCGCGTTAGGGTCAATGCTTCTGCTAGCCTGCGTTTTGATCGGAGGACAATCAAGGAAGAACTAGTTGATCCTGATCAAACAAGTGTTGTAAGTGAGCAGGTGGTCGATGAATCTTCAACTGGAACTCGTTCTATTCCTGTGGGACCAGCTGGAGTTACAACAAATTTACCTGAAGCAACAGGCAGGGAAGCAGCAACAGTTTCAGAATTCAGCAAGAAAAACTCTACTCGTAACTTTGAAAGTAGTCGCAGGGAAATAATTCTCGAGTCCGCAGTTGGAGAAGTGGTAAACCTCAGCATATCGGTACTTCTAGATAACAAACGATCACAAATTATTGATGATAGCGGAAACTCTTTAGGACGGACAAACACTCCCTGGACTGAAGGTGAGAAAGAAACTATCGTTGGTTTGGTAAAAGCTGCAATGGGCTATAATGAGTCCCGAGGTGACAGAGTGTTTGTGGGCAACATGCCTTTTGAAGCCGCACTTGAAGAAGATAAAAGTGCTGAAATTTTAGCTACACAAGTCCGGAACAAATTCATTTTGGATGTTGTGCGTTATGTCGCGCTTGGTTTGTCAATCTTGGCACTCATCATGTTGGTCATCCGACCGATGGTTCAACGACTGAGTTCCAAACCTGCTGACCTTGATCTTCTCATGGGAATGCCAGCAACAATTGGTGAACTGGAAGGAGAGGAACTGGAAATTCCGACCGAACGTGAGTCTGGAATTCCACCTAGAGAAAAGATTCTCGAAATAGCCAAACAGGATCCTCTCAAAACATCCGCGCTCATACATACCTGGCTACGGGATCGTTCATAATGCTGATTCAGGATTCAGGTTGCAAGCAACAATTAACCCTGCAATTTTCCATTTTGTGTCAAATCCTGAATTCCGGCTCCTTAACCTAATAATCATCAATCAATATTAAATGCATGTTGGATGAGAATGAGTTCAAACCGTTTTCACTGACCGATTTCACGGTTGTTGAAGCAGAGTCTGCGGAAACTGCTGATTCAGCTGCAGGAAAAGCAAGTACTGAAGATGGCGCAAATAGTGAAGAGCAGGAAATAGAAGCACGACTCGCCTCATTCAAACCTCTTACTTTTGACGTTGAAGGAGATTCAGCTGACTTTGTCGCGGCAGTTTCCGCTGATGCTGAAAGTGGAATGACGGATGCAGAAAAAATTCAACTCTCAAAAGGTTTCAAAAATGTTGAGTTTTTTCAGGAAAACAGCCTTTTGACAAATGCAGAGGATTTTGCGGAATCGATCAGATCAGGTGCGAAACTTTACAAAACGCAACTCCTCTCAAAAATTGAAGAACAGGCAAGTGATACAGAGCGTATCTACCAGCAAACTATTTCAGAAAATCAAGAGGCTGAAAAGGAAAGGAAAAATCTGCTTTCTTCAACTGAAGAAAAAGTAGAAGAAATAAAAAGCAAGGCCTATCAGTCAGGTTTTGAAAGTGGAATTCAGCAGGGAATTCAGCAGCGTTATGATGAAGCGGAACCGTTGGTAAGCCAGATAAGTTCTGTATTGGCACAATTGAATTCATTAAGGCAGGTTGTCCGGTTTCAAGCGGAAGAAGAGTTGGTGAAGTTAGCTCTGCAAATTTCTAAAAATGTTGTTGCAGAAGAAATAAAACTGAATAACTCTGTTATCAAGAACATAGTTCAGGCTGCTCTTCAAGAAACAGAAGTGCAGGGAAAGATTTATTTGTTTTTGCATCCGGATGACTACGAATTTCTGGTCGAAAGTAAAAGCGATCTGGAGCGTTATTTAAGTGATGAACAAAGCCTCGTGCTTCGGCAGAATCCGGAAATGAAAGCTGGTTCTATTTATGTAGAGTCTGATGAAGAAATAATCAGTAGATCTATTGAAGGCCAGTTCGATAAGCTGGAAGAATCTTTGACTGAACAGATAGAAAATCGACATTCACATTTAACTGAAGTAGATATTGACTCACATGATTTTTCTATAGAATCCTTATCAGACAAGGCTGATGTTGAAACTGATTCTCTTGATTCAAGTCAAACTGAGAGCACGCAACAGTTAGCACCACCGACCTCAACAGAAACAAGTGCAGAAACGGCGGAGCCTGAAAAGCAGCCAGATAATGTTGAGCCACTTCCGGAAATTGCATCTGCGGAATCCGAAAATCTGCAGCCTGAATCACTAGACTCTGAAGCCGCAAGTGCTGAAACAGCAAGCGCCGAATTAGCGGAACCGGAACAGGTTACGGAAGCTGTTGAAACAGTAACTACTGAAACGCTAGATTCATCTCCGGACACCACAGATCAATTTCCGGAAACTGATACGGATGACTCTGCTGAGTAAAAAGTCTATGGAAAAAAATTTAGTCAACTTTTTCCAAATAAAAGAAAATTTTGCGGATATTTTTTCAGGCTCTAAATTATCATTTTTAAATCCTCAAAACTGAAGCTAACTAAGCCTTATATTTTTCATGTTACCTGATTCATCAACTGCGGAATTACCGGTTTACTCTAACCTTGAAACGTACATTAGCGGAATTGAAAATATTCCGGTACTACGCAAGGAAGGGCGAGTGATGCAGGTGATCGGGCACATGGTAGAGGCCACAAATCCAGGTTGTGCTGTAGGAGGAATGTGCCAAATATTTAATCCTGCAACCAATAAATCTGTGCCTGCGGAAGTAGTCGGGTTCAGGAAAGACCGGATGCTGGTAATGCCGTTGCACAACGCACATGGAATTGGGCCAAAATGCAGAGTTGTTCCGGAAGACCGTCCGGCGATGGTTCCGGTAGGAGAGGGATTGCTGGGACGGGTTTTCGATCCGTTGATGCGGCCACTGGACGGTTTTGGCGAGTTAGCAACTTCCACGGAGGTTCCCTTATATCCGGAAGTTGTAAACCCCTTGAATCGTGAACGTATCAAAGATCCATTAGATGTAGGTGTAAGATCCATTAACGCCAGTCTGACTTGCGGACGCGGCCAGCGTATCGGCATAATGGCAGGTTCCGGAGTTGGAAAATCAGTGCTGCTCGGAATGATGGCACGTTACACTGACGCAGACATTAATGTCATTTCCTTGGTAGGAGAACGTGGAAAAGAAGTGCGCGAATTTATCGAAGATAATTTGGGTGAAGAAGGCATGCGGCGTTCTGTCGTAGTCGTTGCGACATCGGATCAGCCGCCTCTGCTGAGAATGCGAGGAGCTTATGTGGCGACCTCTATCGCTGAGCATTTCCGTAATCAGGGTAAAGATGTTCTGCTGTCAATGGATTCTCTCACGCGTTTTGCAATGGCTCAGCGTGAAATTGGTTTAGCTGCAGGAGAACCTCCGACAACTAAAGGTTATCCACCTTCCGTATTTGCCTTGTTACCAAGCCTGCTGGAACGTGCAGGCACGCATGAGGGACCGGGTTCGATAACCGGATTTTACACTGTGCTAGTTGAAGGCGATGACGCAAGCGATCCGATTGCAGACGCAATCCGCGCCATTGTTGACGGACATATTTTTCTCAGCCGTAGTATTGCGGAAAAGGGAACTTTCCCGGCAGTGGATTTGCTCTCTTCAACCAGCAGGGTTATGGTAAATGTGGTTGGCGAGACGCACCTTGAACTAAACCAGATTTTACGACGTACTTTAGCTACTTACCGTGAAGCTGAAGATTTGATCAATATCGGTGCGTATGTTCAGGGAAGTAATCCGGAAATTGACTACGCTATTTCTAAATATCCATTAATTCAGAAATTCATTCAGCAAGGTATGAACGAACATACTGCTTTGAGCGAATGTGTTGACCGCCTCCAGCAAATATTTGGAGACAGGTTGGAGGGGAATAATTTTGCGGAATAAATTTTCTGAAATCTCCAAACTAAGTCAGGCAGCCTCGAAAAATTCTTTAGTCAGCGTGAATAGCGCAAATTACACAACTACCGTTATTTTCTGAAGATTTGACGCAAGCTTCTAAAAATTTCACTCCGGCCAGACCGTCTTCTAAAGTCGGAAAATCTTGACTGAGCGGATCCGCCTCAGACCCTTCAATCTTAGCTAGTAAATTTTCCGCGAAATCTGCATAAACATTGCTAAATGCCTCGAAGTAGCCCTCCGGATGCCCTGCACCGACACGCAGTAGACGTTTTGCACAGGGATAAAGTTCCGGAGAATCCAATTCTAATATACGCGGTGTTTGTCCCAAAGGCGAAAAATGAAGTTGGTTTGGATGTTCCTGTCGCCACTCAAGACCGCCTTTTGTACCAAAAATTCGAATTCCCAAACCATGACGATGACCGACTGCAACACCGCTGGCCCACAAATAACCAGCCGCGGCCTGTGAAGACTTTTCCGGTTTATCAAAACGCAGCAGTACGTTTGCGTTGTCCTCAAGTACACGTCCAGAAACAAAGCTTTGTCGATCCGCAGAAACTTCCTTTAACTGCAAGCCGGTGATGAATGTTGCCAGATGCAGGGCATGAGTTCCTATATCACCGAGCACAAAAGTTTGTCCGGAAATTTTCGGATCATTACGCCACGCTGCGCCTTCGCTTTGTTGCTCTACCGCTGTTGCGCAGTTTCCGTGTGCAAACTCGGTTTGCACTACGTTAATGTCGCCTAATTCTCCATTCTCCACCATCGCACGTGCCTGCCTGACCATCGGGTAACCGCTGTAACCGTACATTGAGGCACACAGCACATTGTGTTTTCGGGCGAGTTGAATCAAGTCCAAAGCATCCTCCACAGTAGTGGTGATCGGCTTTTCCAAGATCAAATGAATTCCTGCTTCAAGGAAAGTTTTAGCAATAGCAAAATGCGTGCTGTTTGGAGTCATCACACCGACTACCTGAATTCCATCCTCCCTCGCAGATTCCGCCTTGGCCATTTCCCGATAATCCGTATAAACACGTTCCGGGTCCAAGCCTAACTCTGCACCGAATTTCCGACCATCTTGCGGATTTATGTCAAAAACTCCTGCGAGCAAATCGTAATATCCGTCTCTCTGCAAGGCGACACGGTGGCTGTCTCCAATCTGGCTGGTGGCGCCTCCTCCAACCATTCCGTAGCGTAATGTTGGATTTTTCTTAAATCGATTGTGCATCAAATCCCTGTATGTTGCAAAATAAATTTACGGGCCATTTTGGCATATTGAAGCGGATTGGCTTTTTGCGGATCCTGTTCTGTTTCAACGACAAACCAGACTTGTTAATTTGCAGCTGCCAATGCTTGAAAAACCGGATCAAAATTTATGACGCCGTCACCCGGAACAGTGAAAACTCCTGCTTTTACTGAATCCAAGAAACTCATTTTTTGTTGATGAACTTTGTCCAGAACGTTCTGCCGTATATCTTTGAGATGAACATTCCTGATTCGTGACGCATATTTTTTGGTGATGGCCAAGGCATCGTCCCCAGCGTAAAAGGCGTGTCCGGTATCGATCAGTAAATGCACAAAATCCGGATTTGTCATTTCCATCAAACGGTCAATTTCAGCTGCGCTTTGGATCATCGTGCCCATGTGATGGTGATAAGCGATGTACATACCGTTTTCACGGGCAACTTTGCCTATCCGGTTTAATCCGGACGCAGTTGCCTGCCATTGCTGATCCGAATAACTTGGACGTTCAAAAACATATTTTGGTGAACCTTGCACACAGTGACCTCATTCACAGAGATTGATAACTTTCGCGCCCATTGCTTTGAGAAAATTCATTTTCTCCACAAAAGCCTGAACCGTTTCTTCCTCGCGACCTTCTTCACTAAAAAAACTACTGAACCAAGCCGATGAAATCTGTAAACCTCTTTTTCCCAAAGCTGCTTTTAAGACTGCAGGATCTTGAGGATATTTGTTGCCGATTTCACTTCCGGCAAATCCTGCTTCCGCCATTTCATCAATGCACTGCTCAAAAGGAATATGACCTCCCAGTTCCGGAAGATCATCGTTGGTCCATGCAATTGGTGCAATGGCTAATTTGATTTGATCTTTGCTAAAAATGATTATTTCAACTACTGTGATTTAAATTAAATACATTTCTGTAACTTCAACAAATTATGCTATTCTGACAATCTCTTAAAAAAGCCTAAAAAAGTGTCATTTCGAACAAAACGAGAAATATATTTTATGATACTACTCTAATATAATTAAGATTTCTTCCTACGGTCGAAATGACAAAAGTTGTGTTTCAGATACTTACAAGTTCCTGGATTCCCGCTTTCGCGGGAATGACAACTAATTACGAATGTATCATATTTTAATCGTAGAAATAAACGGGATAATCTATGATCAAGATTCCGGAATCAAACTCAACCCACGTGTACGAAATGTAAGGGAAACCTCAGTACCGGAATCATATTGTTTTTCCATTTGATTATCTATCACAAATAATTCACCAAGAGCACTTTCAAGCGTATATTCAATATGATCACCCAAATAAGATGTTTTTAGAATTGTTGCAGATATTTCATCTTTATTGACTGTAGGATTCAACATGATAGCCTGAGGTCGAATTGCCACATCAACTTCTCCTGAGTGAATTCCCCGGTGAGGCAGTTTGAGTTTGATTCCTCCAAGATCAACTTCTGCTTCATCTCCTTCAATGTTGATGATTTCAGCTTTTACCAGATTAGCATCACCAATAAAATCTGAGACAAAAAGATTTGCCGGTTCTTCATATAACTGGTGTGGAGTTCCTTCCTGCGCAATTACGGCTTCATTCATGACAATGATACGATCCGAAACAGCAAGAGCCTCTTCCTGATCATGGGTGACATAAACCGTGGTCAGTCCCAGTTTTTGCTGCAATTCCCTGATTTCCTCCCTTACTCGTCGGCGCAGCTTTGCGTCCAGATTCGAGAGTGGTTCGTCAAAGAGCAGAACTTCAGGTTCCAAAACAAGTGCTCGTGCGACGGCTACCCGTTGTTGTTGACCGCCGGAAAGTTCGCTCGGTAATCGTCCGCCATAACCTGTTAACCCAACCAAATTCAGTCCCTCATGTGCTTTTTCACTCACTTCCGCTTTCGACATCTTACTCATCGTCAGACCATAAGAAACATTTTGCAACACTGTCATGTGCGGAAAAAGCGCGTATGACTGAAAGACCATGCTCACATCCCGGTCAGATGCAGAAAGACGCGTAACTTCTTTACCACCGATAAAAATATCACCTTCAGTAGCCATTTCCAAACCAGCTATCAGTCGCAAAGTAGTTGTCTTCCCGCAACCTGAAGGCCCCAGCAATGTTACGAGCTTTCCACGCTCTATTGTGAAACTCAGCTCAAGGACTGCTCGCACGTCACCGTAGGCTTTGGTCACATGTTTAAATTCGACGGCTGTTTCCATAT